>CANFEI010000268.1 GCA_947445495.1 Alcaligenaceae bacterium | reverse complement strand
GCTAACGCGAGAGCGATCCGTCGCGTCATTTTTTGCATCAAATCCTGAGATCAACATCGGCTGCCCTGGCTTGAGCGCAATTTGTTGCACGGTGCCGTGTCCATCGATCGTGATTTGTTGTATCTGAAAGCGATTACTTTCCTGACCAACAACGACAGACTTAAGCGGCTGCGCCACAGTATTGTCGTAGGCAACCGACAACAATATTTGGCCATCCTCTTGAACATCTGGCAGTAGCGTTAAAAATGCTCCGACCGTCTCCTCTTTTTGCGTCACCGAAATGGACGGACTGACCGAGCCGCTAGGCAGATGTCCACTGGGACCGTTTGTTGATGATTTCACCTGATCGATATAACTGAACGTCGTGCGCACCGCATGCGTCACGGGTCTACGATTGAGAGTCAGAACCGGAATCGTCACGTGACGCTGAATCGATCCATATTTCGACAGCGCAGTGAGTACCGCTTGGGAGCGCATAGCGTTGGTACTAGCCCCCAAGCGGGCCTGCGTACTCGCAACCGCGGTGACTGCGGGAGAGCTGGCCAGACTTGCGGCAAACTTTCCATGCGCAAATACGGCTTCCCAATCAAGGCCAAGCTCTAAATCTTCATTGGTTACAATCGTAATTTCCTCAAAGATAAGCCGAATGCGCTTGGTCAAGATTCGATTTTCTCGCTCAAGATAAGTTGATATTTCAGCCAACGCCTCGGGGGTGTCGGTGATTACCACCGAGCTTGATGCTCCGGGTTGGGCCGCGACAACGGCAGCGCGAGTCAAAAACGGCTCCAACCGACTCTTCACAGCGTCCATGACATGCTGCGTAGAGCCGGAAAATGATGTACTTGAAGAGTGATCAAACCCACTTCCTTTGGCGCTAACGCTACGGCCTAATCGAGCGTCTGCTTGCGCAGACAGACTCAGTACACGCAAATCAAATACCCTTGTTTGTGTTCGAAAAAACTCGATGGCACGATCGTGGTAACGCCATTGAACAGACAACCGCCGTGACGCGGCATCGAGCACATCACTCAGAGGAAAAGATCCCTGAGGCAACGAGATAGTCTGCGGCATCGCAATACTTCCGTTTGCTTGCGAGATTATTAAGCGCGGCAAGAAGTTTTCAGCGGGTAATAATGCTTCGGGCTTAATGCGTACTGCAATCCCCGTCGCACGCGTAACGCGCTCAGCAAGCGTCGGCAAATCAATTTGCCCATCGTGATACATCAGCGTTGTATCGATCCGCGCTCTCAACGCCGCTGGCAAGGTGAACTCCCGCGCCAATGGCACAGCTCGCCCCACCAACCAAGGACGATCAACTTGCTGCGAACGCTGTTTCTCGTCTTTCTGTGTCGCGATGCGTTGAAACTTTTGATGTTGACGCACAATCTCAGACTGCTCTTTAACCGCCACACCCACTTGGTCAAGCAAGCGCTTGTGCAACGCACAACCCGAGAGTAATACGACTTGCGCTATTCCCACCAGCAGAAGGTGATATGTCTTCATACAGCCGAGCCTTGCTCAGTGGTACGATCGCAATGTTCTGATAGCGGTACGATTCGCAACACGCGATTTGAATAGAAACATGGCTGCAAAGGGCGATCTGATAGCTCGGTTGCGCGGACGAGTGCACGCACGGAATCAATAAAATTATCCGTAAACTCTGCGCCCGCTGTTAGTGGAATATCGACATCCACCACCCAGTGATCTGGTTGAAACCTCCAATCGGCGATTGAGGCCCACCGCCCTAGTGCTTGACGCAGATGTAGATCTTTAGGCGTCACAGCGTAGACGACAGACAAAGAAACTGGTGTCCGCTCGATAGGCTGGGGTGGAGGTGCCGTGGCAGCGCTGTCTGCACGAGGCTCAGCAACGCGACGCGCACGCGCCAGCAAGGATCCCGCGCGAAACTGTAACTGCGTCCAGCGCCCATCGATCACGGCATATGGCCCTTGCAAACGATAGGGCAATACACGCTCTCCGTGTTCGTCCAGACCTATCAGCGCGGGCAGTGTCCGTTGCGAGTCCCACTGAAGCCAGATGCGCGTCGCATCAGAGAAAATTTGTAATGGCGCGACTGACCGATCACCAGAAAGTCGCCATCCAAAGTCCAGCTTACCAACGGGTGTTTCACCGCTCATATCCGCGTAAGGTCTAGCGTGCATTCCGACCTTCGTGCACCCAAGCACGCAAAGCGAACACAGCAAGACTAGATTTCGGCCAAATATTTTCAACATAGCTTGTCACGAAAAAGAAACAAGCGCTATGTTGTCGCGAAGGGCCCTGAGTAGCAATTGCGAAGGACACGCATGGACCAAAGTGCCATAAAAAAAGGGAGCAACTTAGGCTCCCTTTTTACTCAAGCCGACAGTCCTAACGACGTGCTGGGGCGGCTGGCTTTGCCGTTGATAGCCCTTCATTGGAAATATGCACGGACTGTTCCTGCGCCATTGTCAAGGCAGCAACAGGCGGCGTTTTGCCGGACAGCGCGGCATCGAGCTCACCACTTAGGATAGGCTCGATGCGTGGATAGTTGCGCAACCGAAAGCCTCGACTATTTTTATCGTTCACTTCGCGCATGCTGTCCACAACTTGCTTTGCGCCAGGGATACGATCATAGAACCCGCCTTCGCTCGAACGAAATGCTGCATCGGTTAATGGAAGAAATCCGGTGCGTTGGTGCCAAGCGGTTGCAATCACAGGCTCAGAAAGAAACGCCAAAAACGTCATCGTAGCCTTATTGTGTTCTTTAGATTGGCCTGCAATTGCCCACAACGCAGACCCACTCACGAAAGGGCTGCCTGCTTTGGGTATGACTTGATCATAAAAAGGCATAGGCGCCACGCCGAAGCTAAGCCCTCGGGTATTTTGCATTTGCGCTAATGCACCCGACGTTGTCGTGATCACGGCACACCGATTCTCAGCAAACATCCGATCGGCTTCGTTACCGTTGCTGTTGTGAACGAGGAGTTCCGAACGTTTCCAGCTGACCATAATCGCAATGTGTCGCATGAACACAGCATC
>CANFEI010000267.1 GCA_947445495.1 Alcaligenaceae bacterium | reverse complement strand
TCCTGAATATCTTTTAACAAAGACGTATGACCACGCGCCCGCACCTCGGCATAACCAAACTCTCGGTGATCGGCGTGGCTCACGGTGCCGCCCAGTTGCTGGGCCATCGCTTGCATTCCATAGCAGATGCCAAGCACGGGAACACCCAACGAAAAAACAGCCTCAGGCACCTTAAGCGAATCTTCGTCATAGGCGGAGCCGTGACTACCCGAGAGAATAATTCCCTTGAGACCTAAGCCCAGCTGCTTCTGCAGAAAATCGGCCGAAACATCGCCAGGATGAAGTTCGCAATACACACCCGCTTCGCGCACGCGACGTGCGATTAACTGTGTCACTTGTGAGCCGTAATCAAGAATAAGAATGCGCTGGTGCATGCGAGTCAAGCCTGTCTGAATGAAAGACACCGGCTATTGAGCCGGTGCCAAAAAAATACCGCACCCGCATACGCGCAGCGGGCCAAAACTTAATCTGCGCGGTAGTTTGGTGCTTCTTTGGTGATCTGAACATCATGCACGTGCGACTCACGCATCCCTGCCGCAGTGATTTGCACGAACTCTGGCTTGGTACGCATTTCTTCAATTGAGGCGCAACCACAATAGCCCATTGATGCGCGCACACCACCCACTAATTGGAAAATAATCGCTAAAACACTACCTTTGTAAGGTACACGCCCTTCAATACCTTCAGGCACAAGCTTGTCAGCATTGTTAGCCGGATCTTGAAAATACCGATCTGCCGACCCATCGGTCATTGCGCCCAAGCTACCCATGCCACGATAGGATTTATAAGAGCGTCCTTGGAATAACACCACCTCGCCAGGCGCTTCCTCAGTACCGGCAAACATTCCGCCCATCATGACTGTTGAGGCCCCCGCAGCGATCGCTTTCGCGACGTCACCTGAGAATCGAACGCCGCCGTCCGCAATCAGCGGTACGCCTGTGCCCTCGAGTACTTTAGACACATCAGAGATGGCAGTGATCTGAGGAACGCCCACGCCGGCCACGACACGTGTCGTGCAAATCGAGCCAGGTCCGATGCCTACTTTGACCGCATCTGCACCCGCATCTAAAAGAGCACGCGCCGCGTCAGCGGTAGCGATATTGCCACCGACCACTTCTATTTTAGGAAAATTGGTCTTGACCCAACGTACGCGCTCGATCACACCGGCCGAATGTCCATGCGCCGTGTCAACCACAATCACATCGACACCCGCAGCGACTAGCTTCTCCACGCGCTCTTCGGTTCCGTCACCTACTCCGACTGCTGCACCGACACGTAATTGGCCGTGGCTATCTTTACATGCAGCAGGGTGCTCTGTGTTCTTGACGATGTCTTTTACTGTCGCCAATCCGCGTAATTGAAAAGCGTCGTTGACGATCAACACGCGCTCAAGGCGGTGTTTATGCATGAGTGTTTGCGCCTCAGCCAGGGTGGCGCCTTCTTTCATCGTGACCAAGCGCTCTTGCGGCGTCATGATCGAACTGATTAAGGCGTCGAGGCGATCCTCAAAGCGTAGATCTCGGTTGGTCACAATGCCCACCACCTTGCCGTGCTGCACCACAGGCAAGCCTGAAATACCATGCTGACGCTGCAGTGCAATCGCATCGCGCACGGTCATATCGGGAGTGAGCGTAATGGGATCGATCACAATACCGAATTCGTGCCTCTTGACGCGCGCCACTTCTTTGGCCTGCTGATCGGCAGTTAAGTTCTTGTGGATGATGCCGATGCCGCCCTCTTGTGCCATCGCAATGGCAAGCCGAGACTCTGTGACAGTGTCCATCGCAGCCGAAACAAGGGGAATATTCAGAGAAATATTCCGGGTCAGGCGAGTCACGAGCGAGGTGTCGCGCGGAAGCACCTGCGAAAAGGCAGGTATCAACAACACATCATCGAAGGTCAGCGCGGTTTGGATTAGACGCATACAAAAAGCTCCGAGCGCAAAGCGTGATTATACGATAGCGCGAGTTAGCCTATGTGGGCCCGCGCATTTTGGAAAAATCGCATCCAAGGCGTGTAGGGGCCGGACGAATCCTTATCCCCCCAAGCCTGGGGCGACCAGGACATCATCACATTTCGGGTCACACGCTCCGGATGAGGCATCATCACGGTAAATCTGCCATCCACAGTCGTCACCGCGGTCAATCCCTCAGGGCTTCCGTTGGGGTTAAATGGGTAGCGCTCAGTGGGCGTGCCGTAGTGATCGACAAAATGCGCTGCACGGAGAACTTTTTCAGTATTGCCCTGCCGGGAAAAGTTTGAATAGCCTTCTCCGTGGGCCACCGCAACGGGTATGCGTGCACCGGTCATTCCCTTGAAAAATAGAGACGGACTCTCCACTACTTCCAGCAAGGACAGGCGGGCTTCGTACTTTTCTGACTGATTTCGCGTAAACCGAGGCCAGTGCTCGGCGCCTGGAATCATGGCGGCCAGCGCAGCCATCATTTGGCAACCATTACACACACCCAGTGCAAAAGTATCTTTACGCGCAAAATACGCGGCAAACTGATCGGCCAATTGGTTATTAAACAAAATACTGCGCGCCCAACCTTCGCCGGCTCCCAGCACATCGCCGTAACTGAACCCACCCACCGCAACGAGACCCTGAACGTCTTTTAAATCCACTACCCCATTTTGCAGGTCGGTCATGTGCACATCCCAGGCTTCAAAGCCCGAACGGTCAAAGGCCCACGCCATCTCGACTTGGCTATTACAACCTTGCTCACGCAAGATCGCAATACGGGGACGTTTTGATAAGTTCAAATAGGGTGCTGCAATGTTTTCTTGGGGATCGAAGCCGACGACCCCTGACAGACCCGGATCTTTTGCATCTAACCAGAGATCGAACTCCGCCTGGGCACACGCTGGATGATCGCGACGTGAAGCAATGCGATAACTCACATCACTCCAAATTCGACCGAGATCCGCACGAGACTTATTCCAAATCATTTTGCCGTCACGGAAAATCTCGATTGCATCATTTGCGTTGAGCGATCCCACAACATGTGAGTGTGCGGATAGTC
>CANFEI010000266.1 GCA_947445495.1 Alcaligenaceae bacterium | reverse complement strand
GCGTGGCGAGAAGTTCATGAAGATCGTGTCTTTGGCGCCTGAAGTACTGTAAGGA
Source organism: Alcaligenaceae bacterium (assembly GCA_947445495.1). The sequence goes on along the minus strand of CANFEI010000266.1, from coordinate 2,998 downwards.
GCCGACATGAACAAAATTCGCAAAGGCGACGAAGTAATCGTTTTGACGGGTCGTGACAAAAAGCGTCGCGGTACCGTGCTTGAGCGTGTCGATGCAGACCATGTGTTGGTCGAAGGCATCAACATGGTTAAAAAGCATGTGCGCCCGAACCCCACGCAGGGCACAACCGGCGGCATTATCGAAAAAACAATGCCTATCCATATTTCGAACATTGCACTGTTCAACCCAGCCACTGGCAAGGGTGAGCGCGTCGGCATTCAAGACGTCGACGGTCGTAAAGTTCGTGTTTATCGTTCCAGCGGCGAGCCCGTTGGCGCGAAAGCATAAGGGAGCTCAACATGTCACGTTTCCAAGAGCTCTACCAGCAAAAAATCGCACCGCAACTGCGTGAGCAGTTCGGCTACGAATGTGTGATGCAGGTACCGCGTATCACCAAGGTCACACTCAACATGGGTGTGTCTGAGGCCGTCGCTGACAAAAAAGTCATCGAGCACGCTGTATCAGACCTCACCAAGATCGCCGGCCAAAAGCCAGTTGTCACAAAAACCAAGAAGGCGATCGCAGGTTTCAAGATCCGCGAAGACTATCCGATTGGTTGCATGGTGACATTGCGTGGCCAACGCATGTACGAATTCATCGACCGTCTCGTGTCTGTGGCGCTGCCACGCGTACGCGACTTCCGCGGAATTTCGGGTCGTGCGTTTGACGGTCGTGGCAATTACAACATCGGTGTGAAAGAGCAGATTATTTTCCCCGAAATTGAATACGACAAAATTGACGTGTTGCGTGGGATGAACATCAGCATCACCACCACCGCGAAGACCGACGAAGAAGCCAAGGCGCTGTTGACAGCGTTTAGCTTCCCGTTCCGCAACTAAGGGGCGCAGACGTGGCTAAACTATCAATGATCAATCGCGATGTAAAGCGTACTAAAACAGTAGAGAAATTTGCTGCTAAGCGCGCCGCCCTCAAGGCAATCATCGAAGATTCAACCAAGACCGACGAAGAGCGTTACGAAGCACGCCTTAAAATGCAACAGCTTCCACGCAACGCAAGCCCAGTTCGCCAGCGTAACCGCTGCTTGATCACAGGGCGGGCGCGCGGAGTATTCAGCAAGTTCGGACTTGGCCGCATGAAACTGCGCGAATTGGCTATGAAGGGTGAAATCCCCGGCATGACCAAAGCTAGCTGGTAGGAGAATAAAACATGAGCATGAGCGACCCAATCGCCGATATGCTGACTCGCATTCGCAATGCGCAGCAGGTAGACAAGACATCGGTAAGCATGCCCTCCTCCAAGCTTAAGGCAGCGATCGCTGCCGTGCTTCAGGACGAAGGTTATGTCGATGGTTTTCAGATCAAGGGGACGGCCCAAAAGCCAGAACTCGAAATCACCCTTAAGTATTACGCTGGCCGCCCAGTGATTGAGCGCATCGAACGCGTCTCGCGCCCGGGCCTACGTATCTACAAAGGTCACGGCAGCATTCCTCAGGTTATGAACGGCCTGGGGGTCGCCATCGTTTCCACTTCACGTGGTGTGATGACCGATCGCAAAGCACGCGCCAATGGCGTGGGCGGCGAAGTGCTCTGCTACGTGGCTTAAGGAGAGAACCTAATGTCACGTATCGCAAAATATCCAGTCGAACTGCCCAAGGGCGTTGAGGCTTCAATACAATCCGGTCTGATCACCGTCAAAGGCCCATTGGGCACCCTGACGCAGACATTGAACGGCGATGTGATCGTCAACGAAGACGCAGGTAAGCTGTCGTTCATCGTTGCCAATGATTCGCGTCAGGCCAAGGCAATGTCGGGCACGCTTCGTGCTTTAGTTGCCAACATGGTCACCGGTGTGAGCAAAGGCTTTGAGCGTAAGTTGACGCTTGTTGGTGTGGGTTACCGCGCCGCTCTTCAAGGCAACGCGATCAAATTGCAACTTGGCTTTTCGCACGATGTCGTGCATCCAATGCCTGCCGGTGTAAAAGCCGAATGCCCAACACAGACGGAAATCGTTCTCAAGGGCTCCAACAAGCAAGTTGTTGGACAGGTGGCTGCAGAGCTTCGCGCATATCGTCCGCCAGAGCCATACAAGGGCAAGGGCGTTCGTTATGTTGACGAGCACGTCATCATCAAAGAAACCAAGAAGAAATAATCGCGCAAACAAGGAAACATCATGGACAAAAAAATTTCCCGTTTGCGTCGTGCTGTACCGACGCGGAAGAAAATCGCCGAGTTGCGAGTTAATCGCCTCCAGATTTTCCGCTCGAATATGCATATCTACGCAAACATTATTTCGCCTGAAGGCGATCGCATCCTTGTTTCAGCCTCAACGGTTGAAGCAGAAGTGCGTCAGCAGCTCGCTGGTCAAACCGGTGGTGGTGGCAATGCTGCCGCTGCAACACTGGTGGGCAAGCGCGTCGCAGAGAAAGCAAAAGCTGCTGGTATTGAGCTTGTCGCTTTTGATCGTTCGGGTTTCCGATACCACGGCCGTATTAAAGCCCTGGCCGATGCCGCGCGTGAAGCCGGCCTGAAGTTTTAAGCGAGGAACAGTCAAATGGCTAAAGAACAACGCAAGAACGCTCCTGAAGAGCGTGATGACGGTCTTCGCGAAAAGATGATCGCGGTTAACCGCGTCAGCAAAGTCGTTAAGGGCGGCCGGACAATGAGCTTTGCTGCGCTGACTGTTGTCGGCGACGGCGATGGACGTGTCGGTATGGGCAAAGGCAAAGCACGTGAAGTGCCAGTGTCCGTACAAAAAGCAATGGAACAAGCGCGTCGCGAGATGTTCAAAGTTTCGTTGAAGAACGGCACGCTACACCACACCGTGGTCGGCAAGCATGGCGCCTCAACAGTGCTGATTTCGCCTGCGGCAGAAGGCACTGGCGTGATCGCCGGCGGCCCGATGCGCGCAATTTTTGATGTGATGGGCGTGCGCAACGTCGTGGCGAAAAGCCTCGGCTCAAGCAACCCTTACAACATGGTTCGTGCAACGCTTAACGGCT
>CANFEI010000265.1 GCA_947445495.1 Alcaligenaceae bacterium | reverse complement strand
CCCGCCCACCACACTCGCCATCAGACAACGGCCTACATCTTGGTAGGTACTGGTCTTGCCGCCTTCACCATCCACCTTAAAGGAACCCGCAAGGTAACCCACCATGAAGGCGCCGGGGATCATGCCCAGCAAGAACCCGCCCGTTGGGCCCATCAGCACAGCCAGTCCGGCTCGACCACCTGGCAGCACCGGCAAACCGACTAACGCTAACGTCACATATAGCAACAGCACGAGCCCAGCACGACGTGGGCCGAGCACCAAACCGGACAACATCACCCCAAAAGTCTGTAACGTGATGGGGACAGGCACCCAGGGCAGCACCACCGGTGGCAACGCAGCGAGTACGACAATCATCGCAGCAAACAGCGCCACAAGAACCAAATCCTTCGTTTTCATTTACACACCTTTATGGTCTACGCGCATCAATCGCATCTGCAATCTCGGAGGCACGCTGTATCGTACGCATTAACATGGGGAAGATCATCAAAAACGGTCGCCCTGGCAAGCCTCGTGCGAGATGCGCCTCGCGAATATGACGCCACTGAACCCCCAGCTCCGGAATAAATCGCACAGTCAAGCCAATGACCAATGCAACCTGTTCGCGATCGACCCAGCCCCTTCGATGCATAGGACCTAGCGCGTGATGCACGGCAGCCATGATTTGCGTAATCGAAGTTGTCGACAACACGACGATGGCTGCCAACAATAAGGCGAACATTCGCAGACTGACTTCAAGGGCGAGCCAGATCCCTTGTGTGAGCCACGCGATCAGCCCGACATACAGGACCATCCAGCATGCCGGGCGCAGCTGTCTGAGCAATTGCGCAAACGGGATACGAAGCTGAGCGATCAGCAAACCAGCACTCAAGACAACCAAGAAAAGACACCATAGCTGGTCTACCCACAATAAGGTCGCACCCAGCCCAATCAGTGCGCATAATTTGTACGAAGCCCGCAATCGATGCAGCCAGGTATCTCCTGGGGTGAACAGCACGCCGTTCATGCGCAATGCCGCCGATACCAGGTCACAGCCTCATGAGGCTGACCATCAAACGCCACAGATCCATGGTCGATCACCAGGACGCGATCCGTGCGCTCAATCAGCGAAAGGTCATGACTGACGACAATGGCCTGTTGAGGCAACTGAGTAATAATGTCTGCCAAGCGGTTGCGCATGCGCAAGTCCAGTTGTGTTGTCGGCTCATCAAAGATGATGAGCTCTGGCTCTAAAACCAGCACCCCAGCAAGAGCCACAAGCTGCTTTTCTCCGCCAGATAGGGTGTGCACCGAGCGCTCCAGCAAATCCGAAATCCCTAGATTCTCGAGCGCAACCGCCACCTTCTGTTGGCGTTGATCGACCGAAAAAGCCTTCGCATCCAGCCCCCAGAGCAAATCCTCACCGACAATCGGAAGCACGAGTTGATTTTCCGGATTTTGGAAAACAAACCCCACCCGCCGGCGCAAGGCACGACTATTTTCACGAGCGCACAAACCATTTACGCGGACCGCACCCGCGCAAGGCTGGATCAACCCGTTTATCAAGCGCACGAGGCTACTCTTACCGGAACCGTTCGAGCCAATGATTCCAATTCGCCCCTCACTCAACGTCAAGTTGAGATTGCTCAGGATCACCCGGCCGTCCAAACGGACCATCGCTTTTTCGAACTCGATTAACATAGGACTTGATTATGCCCGACAACGCCGGTGTTCTAGAACTGAATGCCGATACCGATCTAGGCATATCATCCGAGAACTTTTTCCAGAATCTACACTCCAAACTCCGCTATGAAAAAAATCGCAAAATCCGAGGCCGAATGGAAAGCACAGCTTTCCGCCGAACAATTCTACGTCGCGCGCCAAAAAGGCACCGAGCGCCCCTTCACGGGTGAGTTCTGGGACCACACCGCCCGTGGGATCTATCGCTGCGTGGGTTGTGGCACCGCCTTGTTCGCCTCAGACACTAAATTCGACGCGGGTTGTGGCTGGCCAAGCTATTTTGAGGCGCTCGACCCCGCAAACGTCAAAGAAGAAACCGACATGTCGCATGGCATGCGCCGCACCGAGGTGATGTGCAACGTTTGCGACAGTCATTTAGGGCATGTGTTCCCTGATGGTCCGCCCCCCACCGGCTTGCGCTACTGCATCAACTCGCTCTCGCTCACCTTCGAGCTGATCAAGCCATGAAAAAATTCCTTTTTGACCTATTTCCGCTGATTCTATTTTTTGTAGCCTACAAATTTGCCGGTATTTACGTGGCAACTGGCGTGGCCATGGCAGCGGCCATTCTGCAAATACTCTGGATCAAGTTGCGCGGCCACGCCGTTGAAACAATGCACTGGGTTAACCTTGCTATTATTGTGGTTTTTGGTGGCGCCACCCTCTGGTTGCAAAACGAAGCCTTCATAAAGTGGAAGCCGACTGCACTGTATTGGCTCTTTGGCGGTGTACTGCTTGGCAGCAAACTCTTGACAGGCCGCAATCTGATGCAGAAGTTGTTGGGTGAGAAAATCGCGATGCCAGACGTCGCCTGGACGCGCTTGAATCTCGCCTGGGCGCTCTTTTTTATCGCCGCCGGTGGCCTGAACCTGTTTGTCGCTTTTTCAGGTTGGTTTACCGAAGAGCAGTGGGTGAATTTCAAAGTATTTGGGCTCATGGCGCTGCTGATCGTGTTTGTGATTGGCCAATCACTATGGCTGGGCAAGCACCTTGAGCAAGCTTCCGAAGAAGTCCAAAAAGGCCCTCCGGCCGCGAATGACCCGAAAATATGACCAATCCCCACCTCACCCTACTTCGCGATCGCCTAGGCGCTCTCAATGCGCTTGAACTGGACATCCAAGACGATTCTCATCTTCACGCTGGCCATGCCGGCAGTAAGGGGGGAGCCAGCCATTTCAGTGCCGCCATCGTGGCAGAATGTTTTGCCAACAAGTCGATGCTTGCACAACATCGGCTAGTGTATGATCTCGTGCGCGATTTAATCCCCCACCCGATTCACGCTCTCATACTCTCGACTCGGGCGCCCTCCAAAGGAAATACATGAAACGTATCGTTATGTTTGCCGCCGCT
>CANFEI010000264.1 GCA_947445495.1 Alcaligenaceae bacterium | reverse complement strand
CGTTTTGCCTGAGTTTTCCAAAATAGGTTTCACACACACGTTGTAGCTCGGAAAAGCGCACATTGGCAGGCTCAGTGCGCATTTGTTCGAGAATTTTTTCAACTGTACTGATTTGTAAATGGTATCAATAGTGATATCAAATGTCAAATACAAATGACTCGATAATTGAGCGAGCAGCCTCGATTTCATGCCCAAGATTTAGAACACTACACGGTTGGGACGGTTAATATCCCTTTCGCAGACCAAAAGTAAAAACTTGAGATTTCAGCACTTCAGCCGGTTTGTGATGTCGTCAGTGCTAGTCCGCCAAGATTATCTACAAGGGCAAGAATTATTTTTTCTTAAACGCCTCGCGCAGCGCGTAGCTCAATCTGGAGAATTTTTTGAAGGTAAACACTTTGCTCTTGACTCTTTTTATGTGCATGCCTTTTTCGACTTTGGCGCAGCACAGTCACGCAGGGCAGACACCTTATGCAGGAATGCAAAACCGAGCCATTAAGTCGCTGTCCGACAACGACATCAACGAACTTCGGCGTGGGGGTGGGTGGGGACTGGCCCTTGCCGCCGAACTCAACGGTATGCCGGGCCCCTCTCACCTGCTAGAGCTCAAGGACAAGATTCCCCTGGCCGCTGACCAAGTAGACAAAACACAGGCCTTGTTGGACGAAATGCGCAAAGCAGCCATACCCGCGGGGGAGCGCTTAATTGCGGCAGAAAAAGCCTTGGAATCCGCCTTTGCATCTGGAAAGGTGGACGAGTCATCCCTGCGCCGCTTGTTAGCCGACGCAGAGAGCGCAAGATCGGAACTGCGCTTCATTCATCTTTCACAGCACTACAAGACTGTGCAGTTTCTCAAACCGGAGCAGATCAAGCGTTACAACATCCTTCGCGGTTATGCCGATGATCCTTGCAAGAGCATCCCGGCTGGGCATAACCCAGAGATGTACAAACGCCATATGGGCTGTAACTGACCGCAGCCAACCGATACTCTGGCCGTGACAATTTGTTGCAATTCTAAGCTTGTAGACGTCATCAGAACTTGAGACAATTTCCATCTAATTGTTTTGGAATTACCTAGATGGAAGCACGAATTATTGCCTTAGAAGAGTTCGCTGTCGATGCCCGCGATCGGTTGGCTCGTATTGAAACTCGGTTAGACACTTTTGCCACGAAAGAGGATTTGCATCGAGAACTCCACGGAATGACATGGCGGTTGTTTGGTGGCGCCACCGCGCTAGTCGGCGTCGTGTATTGGATCGCCCGATATATCCCTAACTCCCACTAAGCAAGCGCAACAGACTTTATCTGGGCCCAGACTACAGCACCGGCATTCAGTTCCAGATTTGCCAACGCCTTGCGTGTGACGCGCGCCAGAAGTCGTTGATCTTGGCAGCGAATCGCTACCAAGCAACTGGCTGGGTGCACATCATCCGCAATACTTTCGATCACACCCAATATTTTGTTTTGCATTGAACTGTCTTTGGGCTCGGTGAGTGCCAAGCTTACGTCGCTCGCATGAATGTGCACACGTACCACACTTCCAATCGCGAGATCCTTTTGGCGCACCCATAGCCTGGCACCGTTTACATCGATTCCGGTCAAGTGGTAGCGGTTGTCGTGCTCGGCAACATGACCTGTTAACACCGCGCCCGCGTCTGACCCTAACTCACGAGCGAAAGCCGAATCCGATAACACGTGCGCAATAGAGCCTTGCGCACTTACCTGTCCGTTATTGAGCAAGACCACGTGATCGGCAAGGCGTGTGAGTTCCTCCATCGAATGGGTCACATACAGTACGGGGATACTGAGCTCAGTATGCAGACGCTCGAGCCAAGGCATAATCTCTTGGCGACGCGCACTATCCAGAGAAGCCAGTGGCTCATCTAGCAACAGGAGCTTGGGCTGTGTGGCCAGCGCCCGCGCAATCGCCACGCGTTGTCGTTCTCCACCCGACAAACTCGAGGTATCGCGATCCGCGAGATGCCCAATACCTAAAAGCTCCGTGGCCGCCTTAAGCGCTGCTTCACCGTCTGACTTGCCTGTGCGCTTAATGCCATAGCTCAGGTTATCCCGCACACTCAAGTGCTCAAAGAGGCTCGCCTCTTGAAATACATAACCAAGATCCCGCTTCCAGGTTGGCAGCCATTGAGCCGCGGAGTCGTCTTGCCATACATGCTGACCAACCGTCACACAGCCTTTGGCGCGTTCAAGCCCGGCCACGCAACGTAAGACCGTGGTTTTGCCGGAACCCGAGGGGCCAAACAACACGGTGATGCCTTCGCCGGGCAACGCCAGATCCAACTCGAGCGAGAAATCCGGTCGATTCAACGACAACGCCAACCGAAGGCTATGAGGGCTCGTCATGGCAGAACCCTATCCGAGCGCTTTTTTAGCAGAGACAAACAAAGCAGCACCGCAAAGGAAAAAACCACCATTCCCGCTGCGAGCCAGTGCGCCTGGCTATATTCCATTGCTTCAACGTGACCAAAGATCTGTGTGGAGACGACACGCGTTTCACCCGGGATGTTTCCACCAATCATCAGCACCACACCGAACTCGCCTACGGTGTGTGCGAAGGTGAGCACCGTGGCCGTAAACAGCCCTGGCTTAGCTAAGGGTAAGGCAACAGAAAAAAATGCATCAAGGGGACTCGCACGCAATGTCGCTGCGACATCGAGCGGGCGCCGCCCAATTGCCTCGAACGCATACTGAATCGGCTGAACAGCAAAAGGCAAAGAAAAAACAATGGAGCCCAACAGGATTCCAGTGAACGAAAATGACAGGAGACCCAGGCCTAGGGTCTCCGTGAGCCTACCCACCCACCCCTGCGGGCCGAGCAACATCAACAAATAAAAACCCAGAACAGTGGGAGGCAATACCAGCGGTAGAGTGACTAGGGCACTGATGGGCGCTCGCCATGTTGAGCGAGTCTGTGACAACCACCAGGCGAGCGGTGTCGCAACGATCAATAAGATGATGGTTGTGAACGCCGCAAGCTTAAGCGTCAAGGCGATTGCTTGCCACGCGTCGGGACTGATCGCGCCTATCATCGCGTGAAAATCCTGGTGT
>CANFEI010000263.1 GCA_947445495.1 Alcaligenaceae bacterium | reverse complement strand
TTTCTGAGGTTCAAGATGGACGTGTGCGTGTATTAGTCGCTACCGACGTCGCCGCACGCGGCATCGACGTTCAGGGCATCAGCCACGTCATTAACTACGACTTACCCATGCAGCCCGAAGACTATATTCACCGCACTGGCCGTACCGGTCGTGCAGGGCGTGACGGCTCGGCCTTCACTTTAGCCGTTCACAGCGAGCGCCACAAAATTCGCCGTATCGAGCATTTCGTTGGCTACACCATTCAGTCCGACGTCATTGCCGGACTCGAGCCACAACGCACACCCAGCGCACGCCCAGAGGGTGCTTCGCGTGGTGCCGGTGGCAAAAAAGGTGGGCGCTGGAGTAACGATCGCAGCGCTGGTAGCAACGACCGCTATAGCGCACGTGAGCCGCGCGCCTTTGCGCCTCGTGGTGACAAACCCGCTTACGCCTCGCGTGGCGACAAACCGGCCTATGCACCAAGAGCCGAAGGGTACAGGGGTGATGCCCCTCGCGGTGACAAGCCTTTTAGTGGTGACCGCGAACGCAGCTTTGCACCGCGCGGTGATCGTCCAGCCTTTGCCCCACGTGGCGATAAGCCAGCTTTCGCTTCACGCAGCGACTCCCCACGTGTTGACCGCCCCTTCAGCGGCGATCGCGAGCGTGCTTTCGCTCCTCGTGGAGACAAGCCCGCTTTTACACCGCGTGGCGACAAGCCATTTAGTAGCGAGCGCGCACCACGCAGCGACAATCCTTACGCCAGTCCACGCGCAGATCGTGCGCCGTCTGACCGCCCTGCCTATGCAGGTAAGTCAGCGCGCCCAAGCCGAGAGTTCGCACCGCGTGCGGGCGCTCCGGGTGGCAAAACCTTCGCGCCTCGCGGCGACGGCCCAGCTCGCGCAGGCGCTCCGCGTCCAGGCGCGCCACGTGCCGCAGCCGGTGCACGTCGCGGCTTTAACTTTGACGGCGGTCGCCGTTAAAGTGCAGCGTTAAGCAACACGTTAAGGAAGCTTGGCAGTGCAGGCCGAACCTTCCATTTCGGTAAGCGCTGATGCGATGGCCCACAGCCAACGCGTCAGCGCTTTTTTGCATCAACGCATTGCCGAGGCAGGTGGTTGGCTATCGTTTAGTCAATGGATGCACCACGTACTGTATGCACCAGGTCTAGGCTATTACGCTGCAGGCAACACTAAACTCGCAGAGAGCGAGACAAACGCCGCCACACACTTAAGCGGAGACTTTGTCACAGCCCCTCAGCTCACGCCCTTGTTTGGTCAAACCCTTGCCCGACAAATCGCGCAGATCTTGACCCAGACCGATACCTCGCAGGTGCTTGAGTTCGGGACTGGCAGCGGCGCTTTAACGCAAGATATTCTCCAAGCGCTCGATGATCAAGGAATAAGTGCCAACTACTCCATCCTTGAGGTCTCTGCGGACCTCAAGCACAGACAACAAGAACGACTTGCGCACTGGGGCAAGCGCGTGCAATGGCTCGATCGCGCTCCGGAACAGTTCGCGGGGTGCATCGTTGCCAATGAAGTCCTGGATGCGATGCCCGTGGAGTTGTTTCGCTGGACGGAAAGCGGCACCCTGCACGTCCGAGGTGTGCAGTCAGTGATCACAAGCGATGGTAGGCAAGATTTTGTCTTTGAAGACCAACCCGCCTCAGACGCACTGGCCCACGCGATGCAAGAGCGTATGCCCGCGTTGCCAGACTATCGCTCTGAGATCAATCTTCAAGCCGAAGCATGGGTCAACAATCTAGGTACTTGGCTGACCCGGGGCGCCGCACTTTTGATCGATTATGGTTTTCCGCGCCACGAGTACTACCACCCGCAACGTCATCGGGGCACGCTGATGTGTCACATTCAGCACCGAGCACACGACGATGTGTTTTTTGCCCCAGGTCTACAAGACATCACTGCACACGTAGACTTCACTGCCGTCGCACACGCAGCACGAACGGCCGGGCTCGATGTACTGGGCTATACCTCTCAGGCGCGTTTTCTGCTGAACGCAGGCTTGGCTGACATACTCGCCGCTTACGCACCCACATCACCGCGCCTGCTGGCACAAGCCAACGGTGCTGTACAAAAATTGATTTCTGAAGCGGAGATGGGCGAGTTATTTAAAGTGATCGCACTTGGGCGAGGCGTGACGGAACCACTCATCGGCTTTACACGCGGCGACCGAAGTGGGTCGCTTTGACTTTTAAGCGCTCAAGACAGCGATCAAGATCACGCGATGAGTTACGCACTAATTAACGCACTTAATCGCGCCTGACGTACCGCTGCTTTGATCTCTGCAGGATGACTCACCTGTTTTGCCGCTTGACCAGCATCCACTCCCAGCACACATTGCAAACGCTGTTCCCATTGCTCGGCATTCACAACAGCCACCACTGCTGCCGTGCGTAACAAGGCCCGTAAACGATCTGGTTTACGCAGCGCATCGCAAACCTCAAACAGACTGAGCACAGACTCTGCATTCTGCTGAGCCTGACATGCCTCAAGAACAACCGGCAGAAGACGTGCCATGTCCGCGCAATCACCCGGCGCACGCAATTGCCGCGACAGACTCGCACGATCCTCCGTGCTCAAACAAAACAAGGCATATCGCGCATCGAGCGCAAGCGTCTGCGCCAAAGGGCTATCGACGGCTGTCAGTACCCGCCCACTTGACCGCCACTGTGGCAGTGCTCTGGGCAGAACCCCAGCTTCATCCAGCACCTGAACCATACGAGAGGGCTGTCTGCACATCAACCCGCGAGACAGCTCCTGCCATACGCGTTCTGGCACGAGCGCATCGACCTCACCGTCTTGCACCATGGCACGACAAAGCGTCATGGTCTCGGATGCGACCGTGAAATCAACAAACCGCGCAGCAAAACGTGCCAACCGCAAAATACGGACCGGATCTTCTTTAAATGCCTCACCCACATGCCGAAATACGCGCGCCTGCAAATCCGTTTGACCATTCAACGGGTCGATCAATGCACCCGACTCGGCTTGCGCAATCGCGTTCACCGTCAGATCACGCCGCCGAAGATCTTCTTCGAGCGTGACATCAACACCGGTGTAAAACGTAAAG
>CANFEI010000262.1 GCA_947445495.1 Alcaligenaceae bacterium | reverse complement strand
GACGGTGCCCACGCCCATTGATGAGTACAAGCAGCCTGATCTGGCGCCCCTGGTTAAAGCCAGTGAAACAATCGCTCAGGTGCTCAAGGCCGGCGATATCGTCATTTATGAGTCGACGGTCTACCCAGGTGCGACCGAAGAGGTTTGCGTGCCTGTGCTCGAGCGCGTGTCTGGCTTGCGCTATAACGTCGATTTTTTTGCAGGGTACAGCCCAGAACGAATCAATCCTGGCGATAAAGAGCATCGTATCAGCACGATTAAAAAAGTCACGTCAGGCTCAACACCCGAGGTGGCTGGTTTAGTTGATGCGCTATACCGCCAGATCGTCGTGGCCGGGACGCATTTGGCGCCGAGCATACGCGTAGCGGAAGCAGCCAAGGTCATCGAGAATACGCAGCGCGATGTCAATATCGCGTTGATCAATGAATTAGCGCTGATTTTTAACAAACTCGGCATCGACACCGAGGCGGTGCTGCAAGCCGCTGGAACGAAATGGAATTTTCTTCCGTTTAGGCCAGGTTTGGTGGGAGGGCATTGCATTGGCGTCGACCCGTATTACTTGACACACAAAGCGCAATCTATTGGTTATCACCCAGAGATCATTCTGGCAGGCCGGCGAATCAATGACAGCATGGGTGGCTATGTGGTGTCGCAGCTCGTCAAGGCGATGACGCGTGAACGTATTTACGTAGAGGGCGCGCGCGTGTTGGTGATGGGGCTGGCGTTTAAGGAAAACTGCCCGGACTTACGCAATACGCGCGTGGTCGACATCATCAAAGAGCTTGGTGAGTACAACGTGAATGTGGATGTGTATGATCCTTGGGTCGATCCCAAAGAGGCGGTGCATGAGTATGGCATCCATCCCGTGCAGACTCTTGAAACTGGACGGTACGACGCAGTGATCATGGCAGTCGCCCATCGGCAGTTTGCTGAATTAGGTATCGAGGCGATCCGTGCCCTAGGGAAACCCAAGCACATTCTGTATGACTTGAAATATATATTCACCGCCGAGCAGTCGGACCTCCGTCTATGACGTCACACCATAAGCGCATCAATATCTGACATGACTACCAGTCGCTATCATGAAGTTCAGGCGTTGCTGCGCGCCAAGCCAAGGAAATGGCTTGTGACGGGGTGTGCCGGCTTCATCGGATCTAATCTCGTGGAGACCTTGCTCGCGCTCGATCAGCGGGTCGTAGGGCTCGATAATTTTGCAACGGGGTATCGGCATAATCTAGACGAGATTCAGGCATCTATATCGGGGGCGCAGTGGTCGCGGTTCGTTTTTCACGAGGGGGATATTCGTGATCCCGCAATGTGTGCCCATGCGGTGTCGGGCGTGGATTATGTGCTGCATCAAGCCGCGCTGGGCTCTGTGCCGAGATCACTGAAAGATCCCGCGACGACGAACGATGTGAATATTTCAGGCTACCTCAATCTGTTGATCGCCGCGCGTGATGCGGCGGTGTCGGCGTTTGTGTACGCGGCCTCAAGCTCAACCTATGGGGATCATCCAGGGTTGCCCAAACTTGAAGATCGAATCGGTAAGCCCCTATCCCCGTATGCGGTGACGAAGTATGTCAACGAGTTGTATGCCGACGTATTCGCGCGGTCGTATGGTTTTGCGAGTGTAGGGCTGCGTTACTTCAATGTGTTTGGCAAGCGGCAAGATCCCGAAGGCGCTTATGCGGCGGTGATACCGAAGTGGATTGCAGCAATGATTCGCGATGACAATGTGCTCGTCAACGGAGACGGTGACACCAGTCGTGATTTCTGTTTTGTTGAGAATGCGGTACAGGCCAATATTCTTGCTGCGGTTGCCGCACCCGAGGGCAGGAATCAGGTCTATAACGTGGCAGTCAATGCACGCACCAGTTTGAATGAGCTGTTTAGTTTACTGACGCATGCTTTGGCTCGACAAGGCGTGCAATACGATAAAGAGGCTGTATACCAAGACTTTAGGGCGGGCGATGTGCGGCATTCGCAGGCTGACATCAGCAAGGCTCGCGCGCTCTTAGGTTATACCCCCACGCATACGATCGCACAGGGTCTGGAAGTCGCGATGCCTTGGTATGTCAAGTTCTTGGGTTAGCGAGGCCGCTGCGCTTGACTGCACCGCGGATCAACCGCTCGCGAGCTTGCGTACCCAGTGCGCAGTCGATGGATCGTAAGGGCTGACGGCTGGGTCGCTGCCTAGTGCATCGAGCCGTCTTTCAATGTCGCCGGCTAAGCGTTTGCCAAACTCTACGCCCCATTGGTCAAAGGGGTTTATCCCCCAGAGCACGCCTTCGGTAAAGACTTTGTGTTCATACAGCGCAAGCAAGGCACCAAGCTGTTTGGCGTCTAGCTGTGGCAGGACAATCAGTGTGGAAGGCCGACCACCCGGATGTACGCGATGTTTGGCTAACGTCGCAGCCGCCTGCGGGTCTTTTTCTTTGACTGAAACTTCAGCAAGTGCTTGCTCAAAGGATTTCCCTTCGAGCAGTGCTGCCCGTTGCGCTAAGCAGTTTGCGATCAGCAGGCGGTGGTGGCGCGTATGCCGATGATCTGGTTTCGCGCAAAGAATAAAGTCGACCGGCGCGCCTTTGCCATCCTGATGCAGCCATTGAAAAAAAGTATGTTGGCTATCAGTGCCCGGCATCCCCCATACCGCAGGGCTGCTTGCGACATCTAAAGTCGTGCCGTCGCGCTGGGTGGATTTACCAAGGGATTCCATCTCGAGCTGTTGCAGCCACGGCACTAAGTGTCGCAGGCGTGCGTCGTAGGGACAGACAGCAAATGAGGCATAGCCTAAGACACTGCAGTTCGCAACGGCGCTTAGCGCCATCTGCACGGGTGCGTTGTGTTCTAGTGGCGCGTTCAAGAAGTGATCGTCCATTGCCGCGGCACCCGCGCGCAAGTCATTGAGCGTGTCCATTCCTAGACCGAGTGCGATGGGCAAGCCAATCGAGGACCAAATCGAATAGCGTCCTCCAACCCAATCCCAGAACTCAAAGATGTGCTCATCACGAATACCGAATTCGCGTGCGGCTTGGGCATTTGCTGTGACTGCAACGAAGTGATCAAGCGGTTGTTTGATTCCGCT
>CANFEI010000261.1 GCA_947445495.1 Alcaligenaceae bacterium | reverse complement strand
ATTAAAGCCGCGGCGCGGCCCTTGTTTGCGGATCTTGCTGACAGAGTGTACCGAGTGGACCGCTTGTTGGATAACTTGGGCGATGGACTAAGTTTTGCGTTCGAGGCGGGTATGCTGATCGAGCAGGCCAAGCAAACCGAGACAACCCGTCGTCTCGCCGCTTGGGCCGCCATTTTGGCAGTACCGACGGCCATCGCAGGGATCTACGGGATGAACTTTGAGTACATGCCGGAACTCCAATGGAAATATGGCTATCTGGTGATCTTGGGGCTGATGGGGACGATTTGCGGGACCTTGTTTTATAAATTCCGTCAGGCAAAATGGCTGTGATCGACCATTCGCTTTAACTTTTATGGCATTTCTTTTATAAAATATTAAATAAATCAATAACTTAAATGAAAACTTTGCAGAAAAAATCCTCTTTCAAACTGACCCGTGGGCTCTTGGCGGCAACGGTGGTTGTGACTTCAATAGGTCTGTTTGCGTTCTCCGGTTCGGCCGCCGCACAAGGTGCTGGGCAATATGCACTGACGGGAAAGGTGGTGCAGGTCTCTGATGGCGACACAATTAATCTGCTGGTGGATAAGACCCAGCACCGGATTCGCTTGGCGAGTATCGATGCGCCGGAGACCAGCCATGGCAGCGAACGCCCTGGCCAGCCGTTTGGCGAGGCTTCCCGCAAAAATCTAGCGGACTACGTTGCGGGCAAAACCCTGACACTCACCTGTTATGAGAAAGACCACTACGGCCGAGATGTCTGTGATGTGCCTGCCAACGGCACGACGGCGAATCGCTTGCAGGTGCAAGACGGTATGGCCTGGGCAAACCAGCAGGCGAAAGGTAAGTTTCTGCGCGACAAGTCTTTAGTGGGTATTCAAAGCGATGCGCAAAAAAAGAAGCTCGGTCTTTGGGCTGAGCCCGGAGCGGTCGCGCCGTGGGAATGGCGCGTCGTGTGTTGGCAAAACAAGAAGTGCAAGTGAAAAAGCTCTGCGCTGCGTTAGCGTGTGGTGTGGTGATGGCGGGCTGTGGCCCGCAAGGGATCGACTCACCCATCAACAGTCCTTATGTAGCGGGTGCTGAAACAAAAAATGTGCTGTACACCGCGTTTACACAGAGATCGCCCAAGTATCTTGATCCGGCGCGCTCGTACTCCACGGACGAGACCCCGTACACCTACAACATTTACGAGCCGCTGTATGGCTACCATTATCTCAAGCGCCCGTACGAGTTGATCCCGCGCACGGCGCTCGAGGTCGCGGAACCTACCTATGTCGATAAACAAGGCAATAAGCTCGGTGCAGATGCTGCGGCGAAAGATATTGCCGAGAGTATTTACGATATCCCCTTGCGCAAGGGCATTCAGTATCAGCCCCATCCTGTGTTCGCGCGCGAAGCAGACGGGCGCTATCGCTACTGGCCATTGACACCTGAGCAGTTGACTGAGAAATTTGTGATCAGCGATTTTGCACAACAGGGGACGCGCGAGCTCACCGCGCATGACTATGTTTATGCGATTCGTCGCTTAGCTAGTCCGCGCGTGGCTTCGCCGATTTTTTCAACGCTTGCCCAACATGTGGTGGGCATGAAAGAGTATGGCACCCGACTGCGCGAAATTGATACGGAGCTGCGCAAGGATTTGCCTGCGGGTACGCGTGACTTGCCGTGGTTAGATTTGCGCGATGCTGGTTTTTCTGGCGTCGAGGCACTGGACGAGTACACGATAAGAATTCGAGTGAAAGGCTTGTATCCACAATTTAAGTATTGGCTGGCGATGACCTTTGTTGCACCGATTCCGTGGGAAGCGGATCGCTTCTATCACCAGCCCGGTATGGCACAACGCAACCTCACGCTCAATAACTGGCCGGTTGGAACCGGGCCCTATATGTTGACGGAGTCCATTCAGAATCGGCGTCATGTCTTGTCGCGTAATCCGAACTTCCGTGGGGAACCGTATCCCTGTGAAGGAGAGCCTGGTGATCGGGCAAAAGGCTTATTAGACGATTGCGGCAAGATGACGCCGTTTATTGATCGCATCGTCTTCAATATAGAAAAAGAAAGTATCCCCTTGCAGGGAAAATTCATGCAAGGGTATTACGATGTGCCGCAAGTTGATCGTGGTGATACCGGTGTCGCGATGCTTGTCGCCGCGTCAGACTCGACAGAAAAGGCAGCGCTCTATGCCAAGCACGGCATACAGTTGCCAACCACGGTCGAGGCGCAGATGCAGTATTTTGGTTTTAACTGGCGCGACCCGGTCGTGGGGCGTGGCGATACACCCGAGCAGCAAGTGCGCAATCGCAAGCTGCGTCAGGCGTTAAGTATTGCCTTTAATTGGGAAGAGTTTGTTGCGATCTTCCAGAACGATCAAGCGCAGGTTGCATATGGTCCAGTCCCGCCGGGGATTCTTGGCTATCAGTCTGGCGTGGCCGGCATCAATCCTGTGGTCTACGACATTGTCGATGGCAAAGCGAAACGCAAATCACTGGACCAGGCGCGACGGTTGTTGGCCGAGGCGGGTTATCCGAATGGTCGTCATGCCACGACGGGTGAGCCACTCGTGTTGTATTTTGATTCCGCGAGCGGGGCGGGAGGGTCGAGCCCGACCTTGGATTGGATGCGAAGACAGTTTGCGCAGCTCGGCGTGCAGCTCGATATTCGCTCGACAGACTACAACCGCTTTCAAGAGAAGATGGCCCGTGGTGTGGCACAAATGTATATGTGGGGCTGGGTCGCTGATTACCCTGATGCAGAAAACTTCCTCTTCTTGCTGTACGGCCCTAATGTGAAAGCAGAGAAGGGCGGAGAGAACGCGTCCAACTATGCCAATGCCGAATACGACGCATTGTTTGAAAAAATGCGAGACCTGCCGGATGGCCCAGAAAAAGAGCAGCTTATCGCGCAGATGACAACAATCGTGCAAGAAGATGCACCCTGGATGTTTGGTTTGTTTCCCAAGTCAGGTGGGGCCTTTCAGCAGTGGGTCGGTAATGCCAAGCCCACGCAAATGGTGCGCAATACCTTGCAGTACATGAAGATCGACAGTGAGTTGCGCAGCAAAAAAATAGCCGAATGGAACCCGCCTGTGTGGTGGCCGCTGTTGGTTCTATTTGGCTTGCTGGGTTTGCTGAT
>CANFEI010000260.1 GCA_947445495.1 Alcaligenaceae bacterium | reverse complement strand
GCAACGATTGCCTCGAGTGAATCTACCGCCGCGGGTTTCTCGAGTTTGGCCATCACCCAGGCACGATTACCAACAATCGCTTTGAGTTCCGCAATATCCTCGGTGCGCTGAACGAAAGACAAAGCAATCCAATCCACTCCGATACTCAAACCAAAATCAAGGTCTTCTCTATCCTTATTACTTAATGCGGATAGGGGCAAAATGGCACCGGGCACATTAACGCCCTTTCGATCAGCAATCACACCCGCGTTCAAGGCCTCTACGTCTGCAAAGGTAGGGCCAGACGCCAGCACACGCAAACGCACTTTCCCATCATCGATCAACAAGTCATCGCCCACCTTGATCGCCGCAAAAATTTCGGGGTGCAGCAAAGGCACACGGCTTAACGTGCCAGGTGTAGGGTCCAAGTCTAGACGCAGTTTCTGCCCGATGGCGAGCGATAGCTTTCCGTCGACAATCTTACCTAGACGCAGTTTTGGACCCTGCAAGTCCATCAAGATTCCGACGGGGCGACCCACATCGGCTTCAATCTGGCGAATCGCGTCATAGCGCGCCTGATGGTCCGCGTGGGTACCGTGGCTGAAGTTCAGCCGAAATACGTCAACGCCTGCGTCGAACAGCTGTCGAATCATGGCGGGTTCGCTGCTGGCAGGCCCAAGAGTGGCTACAATTTTGGTGTTACGGTCGCGGTGCGAAATCGCATCGAGTTTCATGTATTAGAGCCTTTAACGTATCGGTTTACTTTTGCTGAATTCATTCGGTCAGGGAAGTGATTTCAGGCATACTATTGCCACCATAATACCCGCCCCGAAAGATAAACACTATTGGAGTCTTACTATGTCTGTTGCCACCCAGAACTCATCAGCCACCTTGCGTGTCAACGGCACCCGCCTCTGGGACTCTTTGATGGAACTCGCCAAGATTGGTGCCACGCCCAAAGGTGGGGTGTGCCGTCTTGCGCTGACGGACCTGGATCGGCAGGGGCGAGACTTTTTTGTGGCACAGGCTAAAGCCGCAGGCTGTACGATCCGTATCGATGCCGTTGGCAATATATTTGCTCGCCGAGCAGGCCGTAATAACGCCCTGCCCGCGATTTCAACCGGCAGCCATATCGACACGCAGCCAACCGGCGGGAGATTCGACGGAAACTACGGCGTCCTGGCAGGCATAGAAGTCCTACAAACGCTGAATGATGCGGGTATCGAGACCGAAGCACCCCTCGAGGTAATCGTCTGGACGAATGAGGAAGGATCGCGCTTTGTCCCGGTCATGATGGGATCGGGTGCCTTTATCGGCGAATTTAAAACCGCTGAAATCTTGGCGCAAAAAGACAAGGAAGGCATCACCGTCGGTCAAGCACTCGTTGCGATCGGCTACGCAGGAAAGGATGTGCTTGACCCAAAGACTTTTGGAGCCTATTTCGAAGCGCATATCGAGCAAGGGCCTGTATTGGAGGCCCATGACATCACCATTGGCGTGGTCACAGGTGCGCTCGGCCAGCGTTGGTTTGACGTCGTGGTCACGGGCTCGGAAGCCCATGCAGGCCCCACCCCAATGGCCTTGCGACAGGACGCACTGCTCGCGGCCTCGCGTGTCATCCAAGCGGTGAATCAAATAGCATTGGACTTCGCACCCAATGCGCGGGGGACGGTTGGGATGCTGGACAACTATCCGAACTCACGTAACGTGATTCCCGGTACGGTTAAGTTTTCGGTAGATTTCCGCGCAGATACCGATGCGACACTCACAAAAATGGTTGACAGCCTTCAGGCTCAAGCCAAGAGCATCGCGACACAAGGAAAAGTCAGCATCGATATTAAGCAAGTGGTGTATTTCCCTCCACAAGCGTTCGCAGCAGAACTGGTCAATGCAGTGCGCAGTGGGGCACAAACCATCGGTTTAAGCGAAATGGACGTGGTGAGTGGTGCGGGGCACGATGCGGTGTATATGGCGCGTGTCGCGCCCACAGCAATGATCTTTGTCCCGTGCAAAGACGGTATCAGTCACAATGAAATCGAAGACGCCCGTCCTGAGCATCTCGAGGCGGGCTGCAACGTTCTATTGCATGCGATGCTTGATCGCGCCCGCCGCTGAACAGCTAGCTCAGTCGTGACTCGAACGCAGCTTTGATTTTCAAGAGATGCGCTGGAAGACCATGTGCTAATTTTTCGAATAGTTCGTCATGGAGCTTGAACTCTTGCTTCCAGGCACCGACGTCGATCGACGTGATCTTCTTGAACTTATCTGCTGAAAAATCCATTCCAGACCAATCGATATCTTCGTAGCGAGGAGTGATGCCAAACACGTGTTCGCTGCCTTGCGCGTCGCCTTCGATACGACCCAACATCCATTTCAAGACGCGCGTGTTGTCGCTGAATCCAGGCCACACAAACTTACCGTTCTCATCGGTGCGGAACCAGTTCACACAGAAAATCTTCGGCAGCTTTGTACCCGTGCTTTGCAGTCGGTTACCCAACGACAACCAGTGTTCAAAGTACTCAGCCATGTTGTAACCACAGAACGGCAACATCGCAAACGGATCACGACGCACAACACCCTGCTGCCCAACCGCCGCCGCTGTAGTTTCTGAACCCATGGTGGCGGCCATGTACACACCTTCGGCCCAGTCACGCGCTTCCGTGACAAGCGGCACAGTCGTCGAGCGACGACCACCAAAGATGAACGCATCGATCACAACGCCTGCGGGGTTATCCCACTCGGAATCTAGAACCGGGTTCTGTGTCGCAGAGACCGTAAAGCGCGCGTTCGGATGCGCTGCCTTGACGCCTTTCTCTTTAGCAGACTCTGGGGTCCAGTCGCGACCCTGCCAATCAATACAGTGGGCAGGAGGCACCTTTGTCATGCCCTCCCACCAGACATCACCGTCGTCGGTTAGCGCGACGTTCGTAAAAATCGTGTCTTTCTTAAGCGTGGCCATGCAGTTGAAGTTCGACTGCTCGTTGGTGCCAGGTGCCACACCAAAGTAACCGGCCTCAGGATTGATTGCCCTGAGGTTGCCCTGTGCGTCAGGCTTAATCCAAGCAATGTCATCACCAATCGTCGTAATCTTCCAACCCTGCTGAGCGAGCCCGGCAGGTGGAATCAGCATGGCAAAGTTTGTTTTTCCACACGCAGACGGGAAAGCCG
>CANFEI010000259.1 GCA_947445495.1 Alcaligenaceae bacterium | reverse complement strand
CATGAACATCACGGGTGCGAAATTTTCCATGCTCATTGGAGTGGCCTCTCGTAGGTCAGATCCATCTGATAGGCACCCATTAACCAGCCGACGCGCTTGATCAGTTCAGCAACACCTTGCAACGCCATCAACGCAAAGCCCAGTGGCAATAACATCATGACAGGCCAGCGGATGAGGCCTCCGGCGTTTCCAGAGATTTCACCTGAAACGTACATCCCCACAAACAACGGCCAGGAAAGATACGCAAATAAGAGCATCGCAGGCATCAGAAAGAACGTGAGCCCAAATAAGTCGATCCAGACGCGGCTCTTACTTTTTAATGTTCCGTAAATCACATCGACCCGGACATGCTCATTGACGCGCAAGACTTGTGCAGCACCAAGCATCACACAGGCGGCGAATAAATACCATTGGATCTCGAGCCACCCATTTGAGCTGTAAGAAAACGTATAGCGCATCACGGCATTGCCTGCGCTGATCAAGCTGCAAAGCAAGACCGCCCATTTCGCGAATACTGCAAAGAAATCACTCACCCGATCGATTAGGCGCGCCAGAACCAGTAACTGCGTCATTCTTGTATCTCCGAGCGTTGAGCTACGCCATCACGACAAGGCGCGAGCTAAAGGCTAACGTCAGATCATAACGAAATGTGCAAGACGAAACCCTACTTTGAATTGGGTTTTAGAGATCAACGAGCCCGTGGTTTACCCTTAGAGGCGGAGAGGATCCTCGGCTATCGCGCATCGGAGAGCCAACGCTCAGTCAGGCGCACAAAATAACTCGCACCCACCGGGATAATTGCATCGTTGAAATCATAGGAAGTGTTGTGTACGACACAGGAGCCCTCCCCATGTCCGTCCAAACGATGCTTGCCTTCGCCATTACCGATAAAGGCATAACAACCTGGCTTGACCAACAACATGTGCGCAAAATCTTCTCCTGCCATCACTCCGGGATACTGATTGTTGACCATATCCGGCCCTACGATCTCTCGCATAATCTGTGCAGCAAAATCCGCCTCGTTTGCATGATTGACCACGGGCGGTGATGCGCGCCTGAAAAAAATATCTGCCTCACACTCATGGGCCAGCGCCGTCTGCGTGGCGAGCGTGCGTAGTCGCTCTTCCAAACGATCGAGTGCCGACACCGAAAACGTACGGATCGTGCCGCCTACGGATGCGGAATTTGGGATGACGTTCGGGGCCGAAGAGCCTTCAAGTTGCGTCACTGCCAATAGCGCGCGCTCAGTGCCAGGGATTACCTTTGCGACGAGACCCTGCAACGCCGTCGCCAACGATAAGACAGGAGTAATCGGATCGGTCCCGGTATGCGGCAAGGATGCGTGCGTACCCTGTCCCTTGATGGTGATTTTGAACGTACTGCTTGAGGCCATGAGCGGGCCGCGGTTCAAGGCAAATCCACCAACCGACCCGATCGACCAATTATGTAAACCAAAAATAGCTTCGCAAGGAAAACGCTCAAACAAACCATCATCGATCATTTTCTTGGCGCCGGCCTTGCCCATCTCCTCTGCTGGCTGAAAAACAAAATGCACCGTACCGTCAAAGTTACGCGTTTGCGACAGATGCCAAGCCGCAGCAAGAAGCATGGTGGTGTGCCCATCATGACCACAAGCGTGCATCTTGCCGTCATTCGTCGATCGATGTTCAAACTGATTCAACTCTTGCAGCGGCAGTGCATCCATATCCGCGCGCAAACCAATCGTGCGCTTGCTGCTCCCCGCCTTCAGCACCCCCACAACGCCCGTGCCGGCAATGCCGCGGTGTACCTCGATGCCCCATTCTTTTAATAGACCGGCCACAATCTCAGACGTACGGTGCTCGTCAAAGCCAAGTTCTGGATGTGCGTGGATGTCACGGCGAATGTTGATAAAGCGACTGTAGTCTGTAAAAGCATCATTGACTTTCATAGTGTGGTGACCATTAGATACGTTAATTAAAAATTAGATGATGAATAAAGCGTGTTGACTATTCAGCAGATTTTTTGTGTGCAGCAAGGGCCATCAAACGTCGATCACGCCAAAGCCGTCGCGCCAACAGTTGTTCTTTGGGCAGCCGTGCACGACGTTGGGCTTCAAGTTTTTGAATGACCTCTTCTGACCAGTGGTCGGTGGAGGTTTGCTCGAGAGACATCGCCTGATACATTTCATCAAATCGATGTGCGTAATCAGCCAATCCGTCGGGTGCGTTGAGATCGATCGTCTCAAACGGCCCCATGAACGACCAGCGCAAGCCCAAGCCTTCTTTGACCGTGACATCTAATCCTTCGGCATCAACATAGCCGTTTTCTACCAATCGGAACGCCTCGCGCAACAGCGCACCTTGCAAACGATTGAGAACAAAACCCTTGAGTTCCTTCAGAATTTTGACAGGCTTTTGACCGACACCTTCCATCACATCCCATGCACGTTGCACCACTGCGGCATCCGTCCAGGGCGCACCGCATATTTCAACAACAGGCACAAGGTACGGCGGATTAACCGGATGGGCAATCAAGCAACGTGCGCGCCCCGCGAGCTCTTGCGTAAAGGCAGAGGCGGGAATGCTCGACGTGGAGCTTGCCAAAACAGCGGTCGGAGCGGCGAGCGCATCCATCTTTGCGAAGATTTCTTTTTTCATGTCGAGTCGCTCCGGCAGACTCTCTTGTACGTATTGCGCACCAGCCAAGGCCTCTTCTAGCGTCGCCACGCTCTTGATGCGCGCCGTCAGACCTGCCGGATCCGTAATAAGCCCAGCCGCATGTAAGTCGGCGACTTGCTTTGCGATCAACGTCTGCGCATGCGTGACTGCCGCCGGGTCACCGTCCCACATGTTGACTTGATGCCCACCGCGCGCAAAAACGATTGCCCATGCTTGGCCCACCAGGCCCGAACCTACGATTGCAATATTCATCTCTATTCCTTGCTAAAGTCACTGGCGCATTGCGCCGCAACATTGAAGCGTTCCGAGTTAGAACAGCTTAACAAGTTACCTGATCAAGCACCAGCACATGCCCTGCATCTAAGGGATGCGGGAGCACCGCCATCTCCAGACCAAAGGTCTTCTTAAGCGCCTGAGGCGTCAAAGCGAATTGTGGTGCGCCCTGGGACTCGATACGCCCATCTGCAAGTAGTACCAAACGATCACACCATCGTGCAGCGAGATT
>CANFEI010000258.1 GCA_947445495.1 Alcaligenaceae bacterium | reverse complement strand
GTATGTTGAAACGAGGTAATAAACGTCGCAATCTTATCGCTAGCAGTCGTCATAGCCCGAAGCTTCCCTTTTTTTTCGCCTAGCTGGTTCAAATTGGATAGTAACGACATGCGCCGCGCTAGCAAGAGCGACTTTTCTTAGGCATACTAGTACCCTATAACGAAAAAAGATCACGGAGCCAACTTATGAAAGCCAAATTTTTTATTCTTCGTACGGCCCTAGCCGGACTCATGATTTCTACTTGTGCCGCCTCGCTCGCGCAAGAATATCCTTCGCGTGACATCACCTTTATCGTCCCGTACGCCCCAGGCGGCTCGACCGACCCGATCTCTCGCCAAATTGCGAGTCAACTCGAAAAAGAGCTCAAAAGGACGGTGAACGTCGAGAACAAACCCGGGGGCTCAGCCACCGTGGGTGTGGGTCAGGTGATTCGATCCAAGCCAGACGGCTACACCATTGGGCTCTCCTCAAATAGCGCTCTTGCCTACCAACCTTTAGTCAACAAGTCCCTCACTTGGAAGTCACCAGCTGACTACCAGTCAATCGTGACGTTAGTGAAGCTCCCCGCGATCATCACAGTGAAGGCCGACTCTCCCTACAAGACGTTTGAAGACTTTATCGAAGCAGCCCGTCAGAATCCGGGCAAAATCCGGGTAGCAGTGTCTGGCTACCGCACTGCCCCAGACCTCGTCATACAAGAACTGAACAAAGTAGCCAATATACGCATCGCGACCGTGCCTTTTACAGGCGGCGGTGGTGAAGCGCTGATTGCCCTGCTTGGCGGCCGAGTAGAAGCCACGAGCGGTTATGCGCCAACGGTGCGGGCGCACGTGCAGGCTGGAACGGTACGCGTCTTGGCAGCGTTTTCGAAAGAAAAGTACTTCATGTTCCCTGAGGCGCAGTCGGTTGTACAGGCTGGCTACAACGTCACCTTGCCCGCAGATTATGGCGTCGTTGCACCGAAAGGCCTTCCCAAAGACGTACTCGATAAACTCGTCGCCGCCGCACTTAGGATCGGCAAAAGCGAAGAGTTTGCCAAGTTTTCCGCGGCAAACGGTCTGATTGTGGACGTCGGTGGTCCCCAGCAAATGGACGCTGAGATGACCGCCTACGAAAAGACCTTTACCGACCTAATTGCCTTTATGAGTAAGAAAACACAATAAATAAACCTTACTTAGCCTTGTATTTTGGTAAAGTTGGACCCTGTTCGTTTGTTATGCCAGATCCCCTCACCGCACAGGAGTCCAATTTTGAGCACAACGCAAACTACACGTCCCGTCGCCGTCGTAACCGGTGGGGCTCGAGGGATTGGCTTAGCAATTGCTAAATGGTTTTTAGCGCATGATTACCGTGTTGCACTATTCGACATCGAGTCTGCAACGCTTACGCAAGCCGACACCGATCTGAACAGCCCAGACAATGTCCTCGCGTTGCGTTGCGATGTCTCCAAACCGGAGCAAGTGCAAGCAAGCGTAGATGCCGTCGCCAAGAAGTTTGGTCGGATCGATGCTTTAGTCAACAACGCTGGGGTTGCGGTGTTCAAGCCCATCGGCGAGACGAGCTTCGCAGAGTTTCGACATGTACTCGGAACAAACTTGGATGGTGCCTTCCTTTGCTCGCAAGCTTGCGTGCCTTACATGAAGAAATCCGGCGGTGGTGCCATCGTCAACATCGCCTCGATATCCGGTTTGCGCGCCAGCACCTTGCGGGTTGCCTATGGCACAAGCAAAGCCGCACTCATTCATCTGACAAAACAGCAAGCTGTTGAGCTCGGCACCGTTGGCATTCGTTCGAATGTCATCGCACCGGGCCCCGTCGACACTGAGATGGCCAAACTCGTGCACAGCGTAGCGATCCGCTCGGACTATTACGACACGATTCCAATGAATCGCTACGGCACACCAGAAGAAATTGCAAACGCGGTGGGCTTTCTCTGCAGCCCAGCGGCTGCGTTTATTAACGGTCAGTGCCTCGCGGTCGATGGTGGCTTTGATGCCTCGGGCGTTGGCATTGCGACATTACGTCAATCACAAAACGATTCGATCTAACGTGCGCGTACAAGCAATAAACACACACAACACTCCTTTATCTGTAACGCGGAGCACAGTATGAAACAACAATATATCGTCGGCTGGGGCCATACCCCGTTTGGTAAATTAGACAACATGGACTTCGATCAGTTGATCCGTGATGCTGCCTTGCCGGCAATCGAAAGCGCCGGATTGACACCGTCGGATATCGACGCAATCTTTGTCGGTCACTTCAACGCAGGTTTTGTACAACAGGACTTCAGCGGCGCGCTGATGGGCGTCGCCATTCCAGAGTTCAGACATACGCCGTCTGTGCGCATGGAGAACGCCTGCGCCACAGGCTCCGCTGCGATCTGGTCCGCGTTAGATGCGCTGGCGAGTGGCCGTATCAAGCGCGCCCTCGTGGTGGGCATGGAAAAGATGAATACCCTGCCTAATAAGGAAATTGGCGAGATTCTGCTCAAGGCCTCGTACGTGAAGGAAGAAGGTCACACAGAAGGCGGATTTGCGGGTGTCTTTGGCCAGATCGCCACTGAATACTTTAAGCGCTACGGAGATCAGTCCGATGCGCTAGCTGCGATCTCTGCCAAGAACCATGCGAATGGCGTTCACAACCCCTACGCCCATATGCGCCGAGACTTAGGCTTTGACTTCTGTCGGAACCCGTCAGACAAAAATCCTTTCGTGGCGGGCCCCCTCAAGCGTTCTGACTGCTCCTTAGTGTCCGATGGTGCGGCCGCCTTGGTGTTGTCGAACGAGCCGCTTCCTGGCGCAAAAGTACCCGCCGTGCGTTGGCGCTCACGCACGCATGTCAACGAGTTTCTTCCCTTGTCGCGTCGTGATCCAACACGCTTTGAAGGCGCCGCCCTTGCCTGGAAGAAAGGACTGAGTGATGCAGCACTCACACTCGATGATCTTCGTTTTGTTGAAACCCATGATTGCTTCACGATTGCTGAAATGCTTGAGTACGAAGCAATGGGCTTAGCGCCCCAAGGCCAGGGCGCGCGCGTCATTCTGGACGGCGTCACGACCAAACAAGGAAAGCTTCCTGTCAATCCCTCTG
The DNA here is from genome assembly GCA_947445495.1 of Alcaligenaceae bacterium. Next base: position 76 of record CANFEI010000258.1, on the reverse strand, counting down.
GCGGCTTGAAGTCACGCGGCCATCCCATCGGTGCCACGGGCGTCTCGCAACATGTGATGGCGGCGATGCAGCTCTC
>CANFEI010000257.1 GCA_947445495.1 Alcaligenaceae bacterium | reverse complement strand
TTGCCTACGTCCCGAAAGGATTTCATCGCCAATGACAATAAGACCAAAGCGAGATTTCTGTGTAGCGGCGGACATAAGCATTCCAAAAAAGTGTCAAACAAACCTAACCGATATTTCAGCACAAATGTGACCCGTCATGTCACGCACTCGAGCGCGAATTAGCCCAAGGACGGGCTCTCTTGTCTCAGGCGGCGCAAGGCGGCTAGGCCAAAATGGGTATAAACCAAACCAGAAAAAACAGGTAAAAACACCCATGCAGGGGGCAACAGATTCAGTAACGCGCAGACGAACCCAATCACCCAGAACCCTGTGTTGTGTCGCGCGATTAACTCTGTGCGCTCAGCAGTGCTCGCATGGTCGACGATCGCATCGAGCCGCATCATGCGAGAGAATGCAAAGGCCCACCATAACAACGACACCAACAAACCTAAGGGCGGGAAAAGCCAAAAGGGCAGTGTCAAGACCCAGCCCAACATAAACAGCACACTCACCCAGAGCGCGTTCCACAGGCTCACGACAAACGCATGCTGGCCGGCTAGCGCAAGCTCACTGTAGTGGTGGTGGGAAACATGCCGCACCACAATGGGCATCACAAACACGGCCGCAACGGCTAAGCCGAGAATGCCCGTCAGGGGCAGCAACACCGCAGCCACCAACAAGGGCAACAACCACGCTTTTATCGCCGCAAGCGAGAACAACCCCATGGACTGTAGCCACTGGGCCGCGACCAGCAATGGGGTCGTCGCACTCAGTTGCTGATCAAGCCAGTCGGTCAAGGGGCCCAGCGCAACAAACAACACCAGCAGGGCCCCCACCATCATTAACAAAAACGGCAACAGCAAGGCGAACAGCATCTTTGGATGGAGTTGCGACAACAGGGCACGACCAAACGCATCCCCAACCCCGCTGACCCCCGCCGAGCGGGGTCGATTCAAACTAGTGTGGTCGGGCGTTGGCGTTGGCAGTTGCATGATGGACTTAGCGTGTGGAGTCAATTAAACCCGGCTATCATAGACAATCAAACTCCTTTCTGCATCGATGACATTACATCTACCCGGTGCCGCAGCGCTTATCGAGCGGCTTAAAGCGCCAAAACAGCGGCTGGCGCTGTGCTTTTGCGCAGCCTGGTGCGATGCATGTAAAACCTATAAACCGAAGCTCGAGGCACTCGCTTCGCAGCACCCCGACATCTGCTTTGTCTGGATAGACATTGAAGACCACCCCGATTTATTGGGGGACGAAGATGTTGAAAATTTTCCGACCGTCGGCATTATCGAAGGTGGCAGCGTGCGTTTTATGGGCACACTTTTGCCGCACATCGAACACCTTGAGCGTTTACTGGAAGCGATGCACGCGCCCGGAAAGGCACAGGCATGCGGGCTGCCAGACGATCTACTGCGCTTATTGACGCACGCCTGACGCAAGCAGGCCGCGCTTTGCAGAGACGTTATAGCTTTTTGATTGCTCCGCCGAGCAACAAACCAACGGGGCGTTTTCCGAGCAACGCTGGTTTCTTTGTTGTCGGCGCAGGCGCCTGCGCCGCAGCGGCAACCGCAGCGGCAGAGGGCTCATAGGGCTTAAGAAAAAACTCATCAACCGGTTTGACCGGTGCACTGTAGCGGCTAGGACGCGCGCCTCGCGCGCTGGCGCGATCGCCCTGCCGATCAGCACTGCTGCTGCGACCTTCGGGACGCGATCCACGCTCTGAGCGCTCTGGGCGCTCAGAAGCGCGTGCGATCAACTCACCAGGAATTTGCAGGGTGCCACGTGTGACCGGCGCCTTGATAAGTTTTTCAATATCGAACAAGTATTTTTCTTCGGAGGGGGAGAATAAGGAAATCGCCTCACCCTTCGCGCCGGCACGACCTGTACGCCCGATCCGATGGACATAATCTTCGGCGCTATGCGGCAGGTCGTAATTGATGACACAAGGCACACCCGCCACATCTAGGCCTCGGGCCGCGACATCGGTTGCAACGAGCACCTCTAGCTCACCCGCCTTGAATGCCTCAAGGGCTTTCATGCGATCGCCCTGTGACTTATCACCGTGAATCGACTCAGCGCGCACGCCATCGAGCTCAAGCTGGCGTGCCAGGCGGCCCGTACCAATTTTGGTGTTAGAAAATACGATGACTTGCTTTAGGCCACGAGATTTGACGAGATGCACCACTGCGGCGCGTTTCGCGTCACCCGACATGCCGTACGCAATCTGCGTGACTGTGTCAGCCGTGGCGTTTCGTTGAGCGACTTCGAGTTCGACAGGACTATTGAGGTATGTACGAGCAAGCTTGCGAATTTCGTTACTAAACGTCGCCGAAAACAACAGTGTCTGGCGCTGAGCAGGCAACAAACGAATGATGCGCTCAAGGTCAGGCAAGAAGCCCATGTCTAGCATGCGATCGGCTTCATCCAAGACCAAAATACCCACTTGGCCGAGGTTCACATTACGCTGTTCGACATGGTCAAGCAGTCGTCCCGGCGTTGCAATCAAGACTTCGCAGCCATTACGCAACGCCTCTTTTTGTGGGCCGATATCCACACCACCGAACACAACCGTAGAGCGCAGAGTCGTTTGTTTGCCATAACGTTTAACGCTCTCAGCCACCTGATCGGCGAGCTCTCGTGTTGGAGTCAAAATCAATGCCCGTACTGGATGTCGGGCGGGAGAGGCACTCGAATTCGCGTGTTGCATCAGACGATGCAGAATCGGCAGCGTGAAGGCGGCCGTCTTGCCTGTCCCGGTCTGTGCGGCACCCATGACATCGTTGCCCGCCATGACCGAAGGCAAGGCCTGCGCCTGAATCGGGGTGGGTGTGGTGTAGCCGGTATCCGATACCGCCTGCAATAGGGCAGGATGCAAGCCAATCTCGGCAAAAGTAGAGATCGCCGGCTCGGGCTGTATGGCGGTTTGAGTGTTTGAAGTCATTGAATTATTTAAGAAATCACTCACCAGTGTACCGCAGCTGGCTCACTAAACCGAGGGTATTAACTAGGAAACACCCAGCGAGCGGTCCAAAGCACCACCATTCCTGAGGCAATTAAGAGAAAACTATTGCGTGTCCAGCAAAACAAGGCTGTCGCGATCACAGCGGCTAACAGCCTTAAATCGACCTGAGGTCCTGCCGCGGAGTGCCAAGGCAGGAGCTCTGGCACGATGATTCCCGTGAGCGCCGCAAGCGGC
>CANFEI010000256.1 GCA_947445495.1 Alcaligenaceae bacterium | reverse complement strand
GTCGCCACGTTTTTTTACGAGTTACGATCTGGATGATGTGAGCGTCTTAGAGGCGCCCGCCTATCAGGCAGCGTTGCTCAACCCGACACCTGATACCCAATTCATCATGGCGCATTTTAAAAACATGTGCCGTACGATCGCGCGACTCATTGACTATGAAGGGCGCGCTGCGGGTGCGTGGGTGGTGACGTTAAGGCTGGGGCAAATTCAAGGCGGGAATAAACCTAGGCATGCTGATATTGATGCGTGGCAGCAGATTTTACGCGCGCATGCGCCTCAAGCGGCATGTCGTTGGCGGTTGTATGAATCGGTTCTGGCTAAACCGCCATCCAATCAAACCTCCTTCGTTACTGCGTCGTCCCCAGAGGCCCGGTTTCGTCCAGGTACTGACGCCGTGGCGCATGGCGTGTTGGTGATAGAGCATCTGCGCGCCGCCGATGCACATCGGACGATTCATCAATGGATGTCGCTGCCTGATATTCAGTCCTTGATACATCCCTTGGATCGGGTAGACGAGTTTCTTGAAATGGCACGCTTAGACGCGCGCGCGATGACGCATTTCAGGTTACGCTCATTTATCTCAACCTAGATACTTGGAGAAAAAATGTTTAGTCACGTCATGGTAGGTGCAAGTGATTTAGAGGCGTCAAGGAAATTTTATGACGCAGTCTTTGGTGCGTTGGGTATTGCACCGGGTGTTATCAACCGAGACATTCGTTACTTCTATCGCACACCGACTGGTGTGTTTGCGTTCACATTGCCGATTGATAACCAAGCAGCCACGCCGGCGAACGGTGGCACGATTGGTTTTGCAGCGAAGGGACCAGAGCAAGTCGATGCGTTTCACGCAGCCGGTGTTGCGAATGGCGGAACAACCTGTGAAGATCCTCCTGGCTATCGCGAAGGTCCTGCCGGTAAGCTTTACCTCGCCTATTTGCGCGATCCAATCGGCAACAAGATTTGCGCGATGTTCAGAGTGCCGAAGTAAACGTTAGCGCCGACTGACTGCTGCGCCTCTACTTACTTGGGCAGCAGTCGATCTGCAGCAATACAGACCGGTATCAGATCCGGAATCACCAGACGCGTGAAATGTGCGAGTGCGGGTCGCATCGCTTCAATACCTTGTGGGGGTGGCCCCATCGTGGGGAGCATGGCTAACGCCTCGGCCTCAGCTGCGCGGATGGTGCTTGCGCGGGCTGCAAGCATCGCTTGGGGTGCGTACAACGCACTGAGCCAGTTGGGGAATGTTTCGATTAGCCCAGACCAACGGACTAATTCTAGATAGAGGCTAGGGATGATGCCCCCTTGCGCACCTTCATGGTGTTGCGCCAGTCTGCGAATCGCTGTTGCAAGCGCAGGATCCAAGGTGTCAATTCGGGGCAAAGGTGGTAGTTGCGCAGCCGTTGCAGGTAAAGGCGCTGCAGAGAGAGCCGCCGAGGCGCGATCGACCCCTTCTAAACGCAAACGAAGTGCTGTCAGCGCAATCATATTGGTGCAGTTGCCGCGGATGTAGGCTGCCATCATGGACTGGAAGTCATGTATTTCGGAGGGGCCGACACCCGCCGCATCCCAGGCTTGTAATGAAACAGGTGCGATGGCTGGTAGTTCGACAGCCTGCATCAAACGATGGCGTGCCGCTGTCATTTCCTGTGAACCCACCAATGGACGCACTCCAGCCCAGGCCCATTCGAGCACGTTGGGCAGGGCTGCAAAGTGTCGCCAGATCAGATTGACCATTTGTAAGCCCGATACCGCGCGGATGTCTGCATAGATGGCAGATATCTCGGGTGAGGCGTTTAGGGGATGTATTTCGGGGAAATTAGTCATTTGTCGTAGCCGTTAGAGGAATCAAGCAAACCTACTGTATCAGGGATTGCAGGGCAAAGCGGTTGTGTTGTAAATGGGGCTATTGAGGGTAATTGTGGCGACTTTGCGTACAATCTCGCACCTAAATGAGTTGATATGACAGCCTACGCAGACGTTTCCCTGTTCCCGCGCAACGCCAAGCCCCTCAGTAGCTATCGCAAGTACTGGGCTGCGCGTTTTGGTGTGGCGCCCTTTTTGCCGATGAGTCGCGATGAAATGACTCAGCTCGGCTGGGATAGTTGCGACATTATTATCGTGACGGGCGACGCGTATGTAGATCACCCAAGCTTCGGTATGGGGGTGATCGGACGGATGCTTGAGAACCAAGGCTTTCGTGTGGGCATCATCTCGCAGCCAGATTGGCAGAGCGCTGAGCCCTTTAAGGTCTTAGGCAAGCCAAACCTATTTTTTGGTGTGACGGCTGGCAACATGGATTCGATGATCAACCGTTACACGGCTGATCGCAAAATGCGTAGTGATGACGCCTATACCGCGGGTGACATAGGCGGCAAGCGACCAGATCGCGCCGCCATCGTCTACACCCAGCGCTGTAAAGAAGCCTATAAGGATGTCCCCATTATTTTGGGTGGGATCGAAGGTTCGCTGCGTCGTATCGCACACTACGATTACTGGTCAGACAAAGTGCGTCGTTCCGTTGTGATCGACAGTAAATGTGATTTGCTCTTGTACGGTAATGCCGAGCGCGCTGTTGTTGAAATCGCACACCGACTCGCTGCCAAAGAGCCTGTCCAACAAATGACCGATATTCGCGGCACGGCCTTCTTACGGCGTGAGACGCCTGAGGGCTGGTTCGAAATCGATTCGACGAGTGTGGATGCGCCGGGCAGGGTAGAGGCCCACGTCAATCCTTATTTGATGATTAGCGAGCAGGCACTTGAGCAGGGCGAAAGCTGTGCGCGTAACGATGAGGCGCGTGCAGTCGCTGATGCGGCCAATGCAAAAAGCACCGGACAACAAAACGCTGGTAAACAAAAACTGAAAGCGGGCGAGGCACCGCTTGTCTTCACACCGAACCCGTCGACGCAGGTTCCCGGAAAACTCAAGGTTCCCCCGCGTGATCGCAGTGTGATTCGTTTGCCGGCCTATGAGCAGGTGAAGTCTGATCCCGTCTTGTATGCGCACGCGAACCGCGTCTTGCATCTCGAGACCAACCCAGGGAATGCACGTGCAATCGTGCAGGCGCATGGTGAGGGGCGCACAGCGCGTGATGTGTGGATTAATCCTCCTCCGATTCCCTTGACGACCGCCGAGATGGATTTGGTCTTTGATTTGCCCTACGCCCGTAGTCCCCATCCTATTTAT
>CANFEI010000255.1 GCA_947445495.1 Alcaligenaceae bacterium | reverse complement strand
GTTTTCGTTCCCGTCGATAACTTTGACTTGCTTGCGCAAACGATCTAAGTCTTGCGCAGGAGGATCCAAGACAAAGTCAATCTCACCAGACAGCAACGCTGCCGTTCGGGTCGCGTTTTGTTTGATCGGCGTATAGATAATTTCCGTTACATTACCTTGCTTGGTAGGCTTGCCCCACCAGTTCGGGTTCTCTACATAAGTTGTTTTGATATCGACTTCACGGGCCTTTAGCATGTAAGGACCAGTGCCCATTGCATGGCGAGCAGCGTAGCTTTCTTCTTTCTTATTGAAGTCTTGCGGCAACATGGCGTTGTTCTTCTCAGCCCATGCCTTGCTCATGATGCCGAGCGAAGGTAATTGACGCAGCAACACGGGATTCGGTCCAGCGGTCGAGATTTCTACCGTCAGTGGATCAATCGCCTTGGCATCACTAATGCCCGCAACATAAGATTTGAATTGGGAAGAAGGCGCCATGGCACGCTTGATCGAAAAGACCACGTCATCCGCGGTGAACGCCGAACCGTCATGAAACTTTACATTGGGGCGCAACTTGAACCGCCAAAGCGAAGGATTGACCTGCTCCCAAGAAACGGCCAAAGAGGGCACCACATCAAACTTTTCGTTGTAGGCCAACAAGGGGTCATACACCCATAAGTTGGCGGCAATGTTCAGGCCCTCATTTTGTGAGTGTGGATCAAGAGTCAGGATATCGCCCTGGCTCGCCCATTTGAAGGTCTTGGCACTTCCTACAACTGGAAACAAGAAGGCTGCTGTCAACGCAACAGCGATAAGTGATCGACGCATGGCTCGGTCCTTAAGAAAAGTTCAGTAACGTGCTCAGTTTGCCCCATCCAATGGGGTGCGTCAACAATGAGCATATAACTTCGGGTATACGCTCAGTTCAGCTTGATGTTGTTGGACTTTGCCAAGGCACTCCATTTATCGCGCTCCCCAACAATGAATGCCTTAAATTGCGCGGGCGTATCGCCAACCGGCTGAGCACCCAAGTCGAAAAACTGCTTTTCAATTTCAGGCGTACGCAAAATCGCCATCAAATGACGGCTAAGCTCATCCACCAGGGGCTGCGGCGTGCCTGCCGGGGCCATGAGGCCAAACCAGGCCGATACGTCATAGCCGGGGACGCCTGCCTCCGCCATCGTGGGAATATCTGGAGCACCTGGCCAACGTTTGGTCGTTGTCACAGCTAGCGCACGGACCTTTCCCGACTTAATAAATGCCATCGAGGACGGCAAGTTATCAATACCGATACTGACTTGACCACCAATCAAGTCCACCAACATCGGAGATCCGCCTTTGTAGGGCACATGCAAGATATCAATCCCCGCCATGGACTTAAAGAGTTCGCCACTCATGTGGGGCGAACCACCATGACTGGTCGATCCAAATGTAATTGTGCCGGGCTTGGCCTTGGCCAGAGCAATCAGCTCTTTTAAGTTTTTAACGGGCAAGTTGTTATTCGCGAGCAACACGTTTGGTGTACTCGCCACCAAGGTGATTGGGACAAAATCCGCGACAGGATCGTAAGGTGGCGGCGTTTGCAATGCCGGAATAATTCCATGCGAAGCAATACTGGCAAAGACCAAAGAATGCCCATCCGCGGGTGATTTCGCCACTTGCTGCGAACCAATCACGCCACCTGCACCAGGACGATTGTCGATCACGACAGTGCGGCCAAGGCGCTCGCCGAGTTTAGGCGCCACCGCACGAGCCAATAGGTCCGTTGTCCCACCAGGCGGGTAAGGTACGACGATTCGAATCGGACGGTCAGCAAACGCGGTTTGCGCCGCTGCGCCCGAAGACCCCAGCACCCACGCAGCGAATACTGAGGTGAATATCCCTAGCCATTTGAAACCATTATTTTTTTTCATGATTGATGTCTCTTCTCCGTTGATGGTGGACTGATGGTTTGATACAAGTAAGGTATTAGGCCTTGGGCAAAAGATGTTGGCCTCGCAACTGGGGTCGTAACGCCTCGGGCACCTCTAACTCAAAATTCAAAACCGCTGCGGATAACGCCTTGCCATAATTGTCTAGACACAAGCTGCGCGAGACTCCTCCCCCAAGCGCGCCTTGCGCCACAAAATTCATTGCGTGCAGTTGGTCCACGTCATAGCGCGTCACTGCGCCTTTAATGGCTCCCGCATAAAAAGCCTTGAACCGCTCAGCAGTCAGTTGCTCTTTCAAGAGCGGATACAGCTCGGGCGTATAGGCAAAGACGGCAATATTCGAGGTGTCGCCCTTATCCCCGGAGCGGGCATGCGCAACATGTTGAAGTTTTACTTTCATGGCTCAACTCACAAAATAGTTTACAGAAGGGATGACGCGTTCGCGGGGCACCAGTGAAGACCAGACCCCGATGACTTCGCGCGTGCGATCCTGATGCGGCACACGCTTGCCGGTATGCGCAATACCAGATACCGCCATGCCGTCTACCTCACGACCAACCTTGGCCGCCTGCTCTCGTGTCTTTGTGCGCGCGGCGACACGCACCGCCACCTCATAGGGCTCGGGCGCGTCTTTAGGCGTTGCATCGCCATGGATCGCATTCAAGCCAAGGTAGTCGATTCGAATGTCTTCTGCCTCGAGCTTCACAATCTTGAAGCGCTCTTCCAAAATCTTCTTGGCGAGCTGCGCGCGACGCAAGGCTCCTGGGCCTGCGTAAAAAAACATATCTTCTCCGATAAACCCCTCGGTGCAACCAATCGACACCTTCAAGGTGGGCGTGCGAGGCTTGCCGCCGATGTGACTAACCTTCACGCGATCGGCACCGACTTGCTCCAGCACAGCCGTAGAGAAGTCCACCACCACATCAGGTGTTAAATAATTAAAGGGATCATGCACTTCATACAACAATTGTTCTTTAATTGTTTGCAGAGTGATCGCCCCACCCGTACCGGCAACTTTACTGATCACAGCGCTGCCGTCCGGGTTGACCTCAGCGATCGGAAATCCAAAATTCCAAGGCTCTGGCACGTCTTTAAATCCTGGATCAGAAAAATATCCGCCCGTCGCTTGCGCGCCGCACTCCAGAAGGTGACCGATACCCGTCCCTTGTCCTAACTTCACGTGATCCAGAGGATCCCAGCCAAACTCAAACATCATGGGCGCTAAAAATATCGACGGGTCCGCCACACGGCCAGTGATCACGATTTGGGCGCCCGCCTGCAGGGCTTGCACGAT
>CANFEI010000254.1 GCA_947445495.1 Alcaligenaceae bacterium | reverse complement strand
TAGCCAGTGGTTCGCACGCGATGGGGTGCACGGGTTCCTCTACCGTAGTTGGACAAAAAACCGAGGGATTCCCCATGATCAGTTTGACGGCAGACCCGTCATTGGCATCTGCAATACCTGGTCAGAACTTACGCCCTGCAACTCACACTTTAGGCTCTTAGCCGATCAAGTCCGGCAAGGCGTGCTGGAGGCGGGCGGATTTCCGCTGGAATTCCCTGTGACCTCGCTTGGCGAAACCTTGGTTCGCCCCACGGCCATGTTACTGCGCAACCTCGCCAGCATGGATGTCGAGGAAACGATTCGTGCGAATCCCTTGGATGGAGTTGTACTGCTCTTTGGTTGCGACAAGACCACCCCTTCGCTTTTGATGGGCGCCTCCAGCGTCAATATTCCGACGATCGGGGTATCGGGCGGCCCAATGCTTAATGGTAAATATCGCGGACACGATATCGGCTCTGGCACCAACACCTGGTCTATGTCAGAAGATGTTCGTGCCGGCAAAATGACGGTGGACGAATTCCATGAAGCCGAATCCTGCATGCACCGCTCGCATGGTCACTGTATGGTGATGGGCACGGCTTCAACAATGGCAAGCATGGTTGAGGCCCTAGGCGTTGCGTTGCCAGGCAATGCCACTTACCCCGCAGTCGACGCGCGGCGCAATGTGCTCGCCCGGGAGTCCGGACGACGTATCGTGCAAATGGTCAAAGAGGATCTCACACTGTCAAAAATCTTGACGCGCCAAGCTTTTGAGAACGCCATCCGCACAAATGCGGCCATCGGCGGTTCGACCAACGCAGTCATTCACCTCATCGCCATCGCACGTCGGATTGGTGTGGAGTTGAATATCGATGATTGGGACAAGTATGGACGCGATGTTCACACCTTGCTGAACCTGATGCCTAGCGGTAAATATTTGATGGAAGATTTTTGCTATGCAGGCGGCTTACCCGTTGTCTTGCGAACGCTTGGTGAGCAAGGGCTCTTAAATAAAAAAGCCCTGACCGTTAACGGCAAGTCGCTTTGGGAAAATAATAAAAAAGCAGAGTGTTGGAATCGCGATGTCATCACGACGTGGGGGAAGCCCTTCAAAAAGAACACGGGGATCGCCGTGCTGCGAGGCAACCTCTGCCCTGATGGCGCCATCATCAAACCCTCGGCTGCAACGCCAAAACTGTTGAAACACACAGGGCGTGCAGTGGTGTTTGAAAACATCGAGGACTTCCATAAGAAGATCAATAATCCAAAGCTTGATATCGATGAACACTGCATCATGGTGCTGAAGAACTGCGGGCCCAAGGGCTATCCAGGCATGGCCGAAGTAGGCAATATGCCCCTACCCCCTAAGATCCTTAAAAAAGGGATCACCGACATGATCCGGATCTCAGACGCACGAATGAGTGGTACCGCCTATGGCACGGTCGTCTTGCACGTGGCGCCAGAAGCTGCGGCGGGCGGTGTATTGGCCTTAGTGGAGACGGGCGACATGATTGAGCTCGATGTCAAAAAGCGCCGACTACATTTAGACGTCAACGATGAGATTCTTGCGGAACGACGTTTGAAGTGGAAAGCACCGAAGCCGCCATTGAATAGAGGCTATTACAAGCTCTATGTGGATCATGTCAACCAAGCAAACGATGGAGTCGATTTTGACTTCTTAGTCGGCTGCAGTGGCAGCGCGGTGCCGCGAGACAATCACTAGGCGTAGTGAACACTACGCCTTTTTACGAGGCGGGAGCCCTGTGTGTTGCGTCAGCATACGACCAGGCCTGACGCTGACGGGACGTCGAACGGTTGTTGCTTCCGTACTGTTTTTGCGGCGGGTACTTGTGTAACTGCCATCGGTACGCGGCTGATGAAAAGGGATCAGATGTTTTTTTCCGTTCCCGATCAAGTCCACGCGACCCATGTCTTTGAGCGCCTCACGCAGCATCGGCCAGTTATTGGGATCGTGGTAGCGCAAGAACGCTTTATGTAAGCGACGACGGCGGTCACCTCGGACAATATCAACCGTTTCGCTCGTGCGCGTCACGCGACCGAGCGGATTACGTCCTGAGTGATACATCGCCGTGGCGGTTGCCATCGGGCTTGGATAAAACGTCTGTACCTGATCCGCACGGAACCCGTGGGTCTTGAGCCACATGGCCAAGTGCATCATGTCTTCGTCGCTGGTACCTGGGTGCGCCGCAATAAAGTACGGCACCAAGAACTGTTTCTTGCCGGCCTGCTCACTAAACTTATCGAACAGTTGTTTGAACTTATCGTAGCTGCCAATGCCCGGCTTCATCATCTTTGACAAAGGCCCCATCTCGGTATGCTCTGGTGCAATCTTTAAGTAGCCGCCGACATGATGTGTGACGAGCTCACGAATGTATTCGGGTGACTTTACCGCCAAGTCGTAGCGCAGGCCCGAGCCGATCAGAACCTTCTTGACGCCTTTGACCTCGCGCGCGCGCCGGTACATATGAATCAAGGAGCTGTGATCGGTGTTCAGATTTTGGCAAACATCTGGGTAGACACAGCTGGGCTTACGGCACGCAGACTCGATCTCTGGGCTCTTACAGCCGATCCGGTACATGTTGGCGGTTGGTCCACCTAGGTCAGAGATGACGCCAGTAAAGCCGGGCACCTTATCGCGAATATCTTCAATCTCGCGGATCACGGAGTCTTCACTGCGGCTCTGAATAATACGCCCTTCGTGCTCGGTGATCGAACAGAACGTGCAGCCACCAAAACAACCGCGCATGATGTTGACGCTGAACCGAATCATTTCCCACGCAGGGATCTTGGTTGCGCCATCGTGACTGCCGTTCTCATCCGCATAAATAGGATGGGGACTACGGGCGTAAGGCAAATCGAAGACCAAATCCATCTCGGCGGTCGTCAAGGGAATCGGTGGAGGATTAATCCACACATCACGCGCAGTGCGTCCTTCCCCGTGTGCCTGCACGATTGCACGTGCATTACCTGGGTTGGTCTCAAGATGTAAGACGCGATTCGCATGCGCATACAAGACGGGATCAGACTTCACCTGCTCATAGGCCGGCAAACGAATCACACTGCGATCACGCGGGGGAACCTTGAGCTTACCCTTCACTTGCGTAGAGGGGTTCGGTGTAAAAACAAGAGGCGCTTCGCCTGCTTTCAGCTTTTGTTTACCGGCACTTTTGGCGTTGGCCTCGTCAGCCACCGCACGCGCCTCGTCGTTAC
>CANFEI010000253.1 GCA_947445495.1 Alcaligenaceae bacterium | reverse complement strand
GAAAGACATCACGTTTTATAGTTGTCTTGAACGGCGTGCGGTTGAGCATCCAGATCGAATCGCCTTTATCGACGAAAGACGGAGTCTGACCTATAAGCAGCTTAAAGAGCAGGTCGATCGTTGCGCTGCATTTTTTAAAAGTCTAGGGATTGGCGAAGGTGATGTGATCACCATGCAATTCCCCAACCGCGTTGAGTTCCCAATTGTCTTTTTCTCACTGGAATTAATCGGTGCGATTGCAAATACAATTAGCCCAGATTTTCGTCGACGGGAAGTTGAATACATACTTCGCTTTTCAAATAGCAAGGCGTTTGTCTGTGCAGCTTCATTTAAGGGGTTCGACTACGCCGCGATGATCGATGACTTAAGAGGTGACTTGCCGTCGCTTAAGACCGTCGTCGTGTCCGGTGAAACTATCGTGTCGAATGTGCACTCCTTGGAGGCCGGGTTGGCACTTTGCGAACCGCTCGCACTGTCTGACCGAGTCGTAATGGATCCAGACGCGGTGATGCGCATGGCCTTTACCTCTGGCACAACTGGTGACCCGAAAGGAGTGATGCATAGCTTTAACACTACCCTGTATACGATTGACGTTATTAATGGTGAGATGGGGGTAACGTCCGATGAAGTGATTCTCATCTGGTTGCCCGTTGGACTCAATTGGGGTTATATCAGCTTGTTACAGACCGTCATCGCTGGCTGCCGTGCTGTGCTGATGGAGCGCTTCGATGCAGAGCGAGCGCTGCAAACAATTGAAAAGTATCGGATCACTTTTATCCCGACTGCACCGGCATCGCTACTTGCCATCTTGAATGTTCCCCAGTTTCAAAAATATGATTGCAGCTCCTTGCGTGTCGTGGTGACGGGCGGCGCTTCAGCGGCTATTGAAACGATTAAGGCCTATCAACAAAACATGAAAGGGCATTTGCTTGAGCTATACGGCATGCTTGAGACGGGATTTCATACCTTTACGCGTTTTGAAGATGATCCCCAGAAGGTTAATGGCACCATCGGGCGTGTTGTTGGTCAAATGGAGTTGCGAATTATTGATGAGGATGGCAAAGACGTTCCGTACGGCGCAGAGGGTGAAATCGCGGCATACGGGCCTTCGGTACACCTCGGCTATTTCAATAACCCTTCTGCAAATAGCGAACTATTTACGGCAGACGACTGGTTTAGGACGGGTGACCTTGGCAAGTACGTTGATGAAGCCGGTAACGTGATGATCGTTGGTCGTAGAAAAGAAATGATCAATCGTGGAGGGAAAAAATATTTCCCTCGTGAAATTGAAGAGTTTCTTTACGGACATTCGTCGGTCTTGCACGTGGCTATCGTGGGAGTGAACGATACGCGTCTTGGTGAAAAAAACTGCCTTTGCGTAGTGCTTAAACCCGGGCATTCGCTGACACTGGATGATGTAACGAAGATGCTTAAGGGGCAGGTGGCAGACTACAAGTTGCCGGAGATGCTCGAGTTTTACGATGAGTTGCCATTTACCCCAACGGGTAAGATCCGACGGCATGTGCTAACCGCAGACGTTATGACGCGTATCAAATCAAAAGATTGAGCTCGTGTGGCTTGGAATAATTCCATCTGGTGGTAATACTGTGGCCTGTTCCGTATTTTTTATACGGTACAGGTCATTTTTGTGATTCAATTTTCCCATCAGTCGTTCAGTCGCTGTTGCCCGCCAAGGCAAGTGGTTTGTGTTTTTCTCGTTTATTAAAGGGTCGTCCATGAATTTCTTGTTCAACGCTGAAGAAGAGCAATTGCGCGCAACAGTGCGCGAATTTCTATTGGAGCACTTCACAGAGGACGTGCGCGCCGAAAATATGGCGGGCAAAAGAGGCGAAGGTTGGGGGCCCCTAATCCGCAAATTTTTCGACACAGTCAATGAGAAACGTTGGTTTGCCTGGAGTTGGCCGACTGAATTTGGCGGTGGCGGCGGAAACCGTACCGCACAGTTCGTCATTGAAGAAGAGTTTTACCGCTACACGGGCATCACGCTCGGTGGTGGCACAGGTGCGCCCGCAATCTTGTCGTTTGGTACAGCCGCACAAAAACAAGAGTTTGTGCCTGGTGCGATTAAGCGCGACATTATTTTCTGCCAAGGCTATAGCGAGCCGGGCTGTGGTACAGACTTAGCGGGTATTCGCTGCCGCGCTAAGCGCGTAGGTGATAAGTACATCATCACCGGTCAAAAGATTTACACAACCAACGCACAAAATGCGACCCACATCTTTTTAATGTGCCGCACCGATCCGGATTCAGTTCGACATCGTGGCTTGTCTATTTTGCTTGTGCCCATGGGTATGCCCGGCATGACAGTACGTCCGCTTTGGACCCTCCAGAATGATCCACCTGCTCCCTTTGGCACCACCTATGGCGAGGAGCGCACCAACGAAGTGTTCTTTGATGACGTCGAGGTGCCAGCATCATGCCTGCTTGGCGAAGAGGGCGGTGGTTGGGAGGTCGCTCGTCGCGGACTCAACCTAGACCGTGTGGGCGCTTGGCGCTACTTGATTTCAGTGATGCGCGATGAAGATATCGTGAACTGGCTGCATGGCGACGGTGAATTGCAAGACTCCTTGCGCGACGATGCGCAGGTTCGCGATAAGGTCGCAGAGATGTGGACTGAGGCCGAAGTGTGTCGTTTGATGACGATGCGCAGTATTAGTATCGAGCAGAGCGGCGGCAAGTTTACCTATGAGGGTTCCGCAGAAAAAGTGTTTGCACCCGAGCACAGCGTGCGCACAACCGAAGCAATCAGCCAGATCCTCGGTCCTTATGCGCAATTGATGCAGGGCTCGCCCGATGCAATTGAGAAGGGCGTCTTTGCACACAATATTTTGGGCGCCTATCAGTCCACGATCAACCACGGCAGTGTCCAGGTCATGCGAGATCAAGTGGCACGTGTTGGCTTGGGCTTGCCCCGCGCAGCGAAATAAAGAATAGGTGAATCGATAATGGATATTTTGCTTGACGATCAAGAAGTACAGATCAAAGAGGCGGCTTCTGAATTTCTGGCGGGCGAGTGCTCTTCTGCACTCGTACGTAGGATTGAGACAGATACCTTGCAATACTCTCCTGCGTTATGGACGAAGTTTGCTGAGAACGGTTGGCTACAGCTTTGCTTGTCTGAAAAGAACGGTGGTGAGGCCTTGCCACTAACGTACCTAGGACTATTGTTTGAACTGGCCGGCTACCACATTG
>CANFEI010000252.1 GCA_947445495.1 Alcaligenaceae bacterium | reverse complement strand
TGCATTATTGGGTGACAGATTATGAAAATGGGGATCAACCGTCGTAACCGGAGTAGACAAGGCAATGGTCAGGTCTTTGGTCTGAGCCAACGTCGTTGCGCTCCAACCGGCGAGGGTGAGCGAACCCGTCAGCGCTAAACTGAGCAGACCGCGGCGTAAGCCGTTAAACCCGTGTGTGTGTGACTTGACTGTCGTCATGGCGGTTTCCTGAATAGATTAAATAACAACGTGAACTATAGCGGCTGCACTGCGCTGTTACAAGCGATATGACCAATGGTTTGCCCGAGGGGGCAGAGGACGTTCCTGGCGACCTCGCGGCGCAATATTATGCGCAGCGCGCAAGTGCTGGACTGATCATTTCGGAGGCAGCGCAAATCTCTGCGCAAGGCAAGGGATACCCAGGCACACCAGGTATCTACTCTGATGCTCAGGTTGCCGGATGGCAGAAAGTGACCAAGGCTGTGCATGCCGAGGGTTTACCCGTAGCGCCTTCTGCAGTGGCGCCTCCCGGTAAGCTCTATACCGCAACCTAGGAGCTCGCACCGTATGATCGTGCCACGTTCTATGGCGGTGGCGCAAAAGGGTATGTTGATTACCCCTCCTTAGACTGATAATTTTGCTAATGTATTGTTCAAACTAACTACGGAAAAATGACATGTCGGAAATCTTATTGCAATCTCGTGAAGGTGACATCGTTACGCTAACGATCAATCGCCCAGAAAAACTGAACGCGATGACCAAACCCCTTTGGGGAGAGTTGGGCGATGCGATGGTGGCGTTGTCCGCTCAAGATGATGTGCGTTGCATTATTTTGCGTGGGGCAGGTGAGAAGTCCTTTTCACCCGGTAACGACATTAGCGAGTTTGAGACACAGCGCTCCAACAAGGCGCAAGCAACAGAGTACGGTCATTTTATGCATCAGACCGTTAAAAAAATAAAGAGTTGTCGTCATCCCGTTGTGGCGCAGATACACGGAATTTGTGTGGGGGGTGGCATGGAGATTGCTGCCTTGGCTGATATGCGTATTTGCGGTGCATCGAGCCGCTTTGGTGCACCCATTAAAAATCTCGGGCTCGTGATGGCCTACGACGAAATGGAGCCGATTGCCTCGTTGATTGGATCGTCTAAAGCTTTAGAGCTCTTGCTGGAGGGTCGCATCATTGATGCGCAGGAAGCATTACGGATTGGTCTCGTGTCGCGCGTGGTGCCTGATGAGCAGGTCGCGGCGGAAGCATTCGCCACAGCGCAGCGGATAGCTGCGGGCGCGCCGTTGGTGGCTCGTTGGCACAAGCAGTTTGCGCAGCGCCTCAAGGACGCTGCGCCGCTGACCGATGAAGAGAGAGAAGAGTGTTTTGATTGTTTTGATACCGAAGATTTTCGTATTGGCTACAAATCGTTTCTCGCTAAGCAGCCTCCAAGATTTGTAGGGCGATAACGTCATGCCTAAGAGCGATGTGAACAGCACGACACCCACTGGCCCGCTTGCAGGCGTTCGCGTACTCGAACTTGCACAAATCATGGCGGGCCCGACCTGCGGTTTGATGTTGGCCGACATGGGTGCCGATGTCATCAAAATCGAGAAACTCCCCAAGGGCGATGATTCGCGTGGCTATCAAGATCCACAGATCAACGGCGTATCGGCTCCCTTTTTGATTTTGAATCGCAACAAGCGCGGCATGGGACTGGATCTAAAAAATCCAAAGGGGGCTGACGTCCTCAAACGCATGGTCGCCAAGGCGGATGTGCTCACCGAGAACTATCGACGTGGCACCATGGAAAAGCTTGGTGTCGGGTACGACGTCCTCAAGACGGTGAACCCCGGGTTGATTTATGCGGTTGTGTCGGGTTACGGACGCACTGGGCCACTGGCCGACAAAGGTGGCTTTGACTTAATCGCTCAAGGATTCGGTGGCTTGATGAGTATTACGGGTCACCCAGGCGGCCCGCCAGCTAAGACGGGCAATCCAGTCTCGGATATCAACGCAGGAATTTTGTCTTGCCTCGGCGTGCTCGCAGCGCTGATCGAGCGAGGAAAATCAGGAAGAGGACAGATCGTTGATACCTCGTTGATGGAAGCGGCGATGCAGCAGACCTATTGGCAGGCTGCGATGTTTTTTGCAACGGGGGTATCGGCAGGGCCTGGTGGGTCTGCGCATCCCTTGACCGCACCGTATCAGGCCTTCAAAACAGCGAACGGTTATCTCAATATTGGCGGCGCGAATCAAGCCAACTGGGAACGGGTCGCAGAGACGCTTGGGCATCCCGAGTGGAAGACAGACCCGCGCTTCGAAAACAATACGATCAGGCTCGCTAACCGAGAAGTGCTTGAGCGCTTGATCGAGGCGGAACTGATTCACAAAACAACCGCGGAATGGATTACAACGTTCGATAAGACGGGTGTACCGGCGGGGCCTGTTCATACCATTGAAGAAGCGCTCACGCACCCGCAAGCGTTAGCGCGTGAAATGGTTGTTGAATCGGTTCATCCACAAGCCGGGTTGGTCAAGGGTGTCGGTTTCCCCGTGAAGTTTTCTGAGCAGCCTCGCACAGCAGCCACCCCAGCGCCTGGGCTCGGACAACACACGGTACAAGTGTTGCGCGAGTTTGGATTTCGCGATGACGAAATCACAGATCTCGTGAGCGACAAGGTCGTACTGGACGCCTCGTAGAGCGAACGTCGTGGCATCCCGACAGCTCGATTAAGGCCTCTTGGTTTACTTGAGCGTTTTAACGAACTGACGACAGTTTCCGAGGATGGTGTCGCTCGCTTTGGCGAGCAATCCTTGGTCTGAGCCTAGGCCCACCATTTTGTAGCCCCACTCAAGGTAGCGCTGTACATCCGCCTCGTTTGCCGCGAGGATCCCGATTGACTTGCCATGTTTTGCAGCAATGCCAGGCAACGTCTGTATTGCACGCTGAACGTCTGGGTGATGTTGTTGGCCCAAGAATCCCATGCTTGCGGCCATGTCATTGGGGCCAATAAATGCGCCGTCTACGCCGTCGACGGCGATGATGCCGTCAAAAAACTTAACGCCCTCTGCGGATTCAATTTGGACCAAGACGCAGATTTGCGCAGACGCTGTTTGCGCATAGTCTGCGATACGGCCCCAGCGGTTGGCCCGATGTTGACCAGCCACACCTCGGATGCCTTGTTGCGGGTAGCGGGTTGCGAGCACAATTTCTTTGGCCAGTTCGGGGGAATCGACATTGGGCAGGATGAGTGTCCGCACGCCCAT
>CANFEI010000251.1 GCA_947445495.1 Alcaligenaceae bacterium | reverse complement strand
GGTACCCTAAGCGGTGCTGCCTATGCACAAGGCACATATCCGACCAAGGCCATTCGCCTCATTGTTCCGTACACTCCTGGCGGTGTAACCGATACAAGCGCACGACTCATTGCTGACCAAATGTCAAAGCGGCTTGGCCAACAAATCATTGTCGAAAACAAACCGGGTGCCTCAGGCAATATTGGTACCAATCAGGTCGCCCAAGCAGACCCAGATGGCTACACCTTGTTACTCGGCTTTGACGGCACAATGGTTATTAATCCGCATGTGTTTGCCTCGGTACCTTTTGATTCAGTAAAGGACTTCGCTCCTGTTGGGAAGATCGGCGATGCAGATTTGGTCATCGTTGCACATCCCTCGGTGAAGGCCAACAACATTAAAGAACTGATTGCCTTGTCTAAGTCAGACCCTAACGGACTGAACTACGGCACGTCCGGTTTAGGTAGCACCCCACATATCGCTGGCGAAACGCTCAATATGAAAGGTGGCTCTAAGCTCGTACACGTTCCCTATAAGGGAGGCGGCCAAGCAATGATTGATCTTCAAGGAGGTAACATCCCTCTGGTCTTCACGGCAGTTGCCGGGGCACTCCCGCATATCAAGGCAGGTCGGATCAAAGCACTTGGTGTGCCAAGTGCAGCGCGCTCACCTTCTTTACCCGATACGCAAACATTCATCGAAGCCGGCTTGCCTAATTTTCTACTTGCTTCCTGGGTGGGTATTTTGGCTCCCGCCAAAACTCCAGCGGCCGTCATCACGAAGCTGAACAGTACGTTAAATGATGTGCTGAATGATCCAGACGTCAAGAAACGCCTTGAGGTGTTAGGCATAACAGCCACACCCGGAACGCCGAAAGCCTACGGCGATCAAATCAAAAATGATTTGGCAAGCTACGCAGCCGTAGTCAAAGCGGCAAATATCAAACCGCAATAATTGTGAACTGAAAAAAGGCGTGTCTTCTTGACACGCCTTTTTTTATGACAGCAACAGGAAGCGTCATGAACAAAGCAATGATTCACCTTTCGGTTCCGATTAAAGACATCGTCTCAACGATTAAGTTTTACGGCGAAATCCTTGAGTGCAAAATCTCACGCCAACAAGAAGACCGATTAGATATTGATTTTTTTGGGCATCATCTCGTCGCACAGCTATCAGAAATTGAAGCCTCGCACACATCCATCACGATTGGGCGTGGCAACTACCCCTTAAGACAGTATGGTGTGATTGTGACGCCAGCCGTCTATGACAGAATGCTGACCCGCTTGCGCGAAGCAAACGTCCCGTTCGCAATGGAACCAGACAGGATATTCATTGGCACGCCGCGCGAGCAGTCCGTGTTCTTAGTGTTTGACTATTCAGGCAATGCAGTTGAGGTAAAAGGTTTACCCGATCCATCACAAGTCTTCACATCCGCCTAAGCAAGCTGAGTGATGTGTCGCGCGAGCGCACGACACATCGGATGTCCGATCTTTAATTAATTTTGATCGAACGAATCAGCGTTGTCCATTTTTGTTCATCACTTTTAAGATTGGCGGTCACGACCTCTGGTGTCGAGGTGACCAGATCAATCCCCAATTGATTTAACCGTTGACGCAACTCATTGTCTTTCCCAAGCTCGCGCATCGCTGTAGAAATACGCGTTTGCAGTGCCTTATCCATGCCAGCGGGAGCAACAAGCGCGAGCCAGAAGGTTGCCTCAAAATTCTTTACGCCTGCAGCCTCATTCATCGTTGGTAAGTTTGGCAGCGTGGAGATACGTTCTAAAGACGTCACAGCCAGGCCCTTTGTCTTATCACTTGTAACAAACGGAATGGCCTCATTTGCAGCGGAAAACATCATTTGCACTTGCCCACCAAGCAAGTCCTGCGCAGCAGGCATGCCGCCTTTGTAATGCGCAACAACCATCTTCAAGCCAAACTCACGAATAAAGTACTCCGCAGCGAGGTGATTAATCGAACCCACCCCAGAGGTCCCAATCGCATATTTGTCCGGATTCTTTTTAATCAGCTCGATAAGCTCTTTCACATTATTGACCGGCAGACTCTTGTTGACTTGCAGCACAAAAGCCGAACTCATCATCATCGACAGCGGCGTGAAGCTCTCGTAGGGCTTATAGCTCACGGTACCTTGAAGCGCTGGATTGATCACAATCGAGACGGGGGCCGCATAGAGCGTATAACCGTTTGGCTTTTGACTGGCGACGTAGGTGCTGGCTACGGTCGAGGCCGCACCCGCCTTATTCTCGATCACCATATTTGCACCAAGCTTCTTACCCAACGCCGCAGCGATTGTTCGGCTCGAGACATCACTGACGCCCCCTGCTGGGTAAGGCACAACAAACTTGACTGGCTCTTGTGGGTAGTTTGAGGCGGTTTGCGCTTGAGTGACTGCACTCGCAAACACCAAGCCTGAAGCTATCAAGGCGCCAAACATCACCTGCAAAGATTTCTTATTAATCATCGTTCTCTCCCTTTTATGTTTTATAGCAAAGCGCCGCGTGCCGAAATTGGCCAAACGGCTTCCACCTTATCACCTCGAATACAAATCACTTCATCATACAAATTGACGGTCGGATCGCAATGGCCGGGAATCAACATCACCGCATCTCCGAGCTTAAGCGTCGAGTCGGCAGTGAGCTCTAGCGCGCCATGTTCATCGGAGGCCTTCAAATACTTTGCATCTTTACGTTGCCAAACAGCAGGCATTCCCGAATCGACGCTAGACGCCTTTAGCCCCGCATCGACGATTGCTCGGTCTTTCGTCGGGTGGCTCAGCACAGCGGTCTTGATAAACAGGGCGTGCTCGAAAGGCAAGTCCTGTCCATCGCGCTGATTCGCTGCATAGTCGCGGTCCATAAAAATATAGGAACCCGCCTGCACCTCGTTGAACACCTTCGAATTTCGCTCAAGCATGACTGAACCTGTTCCAGCACCCGTGATCCGCTCAACCTTGATACCAAGCTTTTCGATCGCCTCTTTAGTCGCTGTCGCGGTCGCGCACGTAGCCGCAATTGCGTTTTGACGCTCTTGCGGCAAACGATAGTGCTGCGCACTTCCGTGATAACACTGCAGTCCCATAAAATTTAAATAAGGAGCCTGGTCAATTTGACGCGCGAGTGCGACTGTCTGATCGATCGACACCGCACCACAACGCCCCATGCCGACGTCGACTTCAATATACACATCGATTTTCACTTTGCGGTTGGCGCTGGCTTGAGCAAAGGCAAGCACTTGATCTG
>CANFEI010000250.1 GCA_947445495.1 Alcaligenaceae bacterium | reverse complement strand
TGAACTCCCAGAACTTTCACTCGTCTCTCCTGATGGTTGAATCACTATAGAGCGTAATTGACTGCTTCACCGAACACGCTAGGGCATACCACTAGATCTGTCTGCTCACAGCTATAGTAAAACAATGGAAGTTGGTGGTGCGACCTCGTCGCAGCGATTGCCAACAATTTGAGACAAACTAACACTTTACGAATGTATAAAAATGAAACTTAGCCTCTTACGCAATATCGTTGCAATCTCTTTTCTGTCAGTGCTTTGTAGCTTCGCAAACGCACAAACATGACCGAACAAGCCTGTTCGCATCGTTTTACAGTTCCCGCCCGGAGGCTCAACGGACGTCGTGGCGCGCATTCTGGCGCAATCCATGACCACCGCGTTGGGACAGCCCGTCGTCGTAGAAAACAAGCCGGGTGCAGATGGCGCGATCGCCGCCGAATACGTCATGCGTTCCGACCCAGACGGCTACACCTTCTTTCTTGCATCAAATACGCCGATGATGCAGGTTCCGCTCCTGCGTAAAAAACCGCCCTACGACCCAGTTAAAAACTTTACTCCGATTTCCATGGTGGGGCGCTACGTGTATGTATTGGTCGCCAACCCGAACGTCCCTGCAAAAAATGCCAAGGAGCTGCTTGAGTTCGCGAGTAAGAATCCTGGCAAACTCAATTACGGAAGCTACAGCGGCGTGACGCAACTGATGCACACTAAACTGACGAAAGAACCCAAGATTGATACCAACCTGATCCCCTATAAAGGCGAGGGTCCAACCATCAACGATATGCTTGGCGGACATGTACAGTTCACCTTCGCCACGCCGACCAGCACGCTCTCTCACATCAGCGCGGAAAAGCTTCGTGCGATGGCAGTGCTGCTCCCCAAGCGCTCCGCACTGCTTCCTGATGTCCCGACAGCTGCCGAAGCCGGTATCCCAACACTTGAGGCGGGTACGTGGGCCGCACTGTTTGGCCCCGCAAACATGCCAGCCGAACTCGCAAACAAAATGAGCGAAGCAATCAATGCAGCGATGGCTAGGCCGGACGTGCGTGACCGCATCGCCAAGCAGGGTTTCGATCTAGGTGGATCAACGCCCAAAGAGCTGGGAAGCTTTGTTCAAGAACAGCTCAAAGCTTGGGCGCAGGCGTTTGCCGAAGCCGGCTTAAAGCCTGAATAACTATTGATCCAGCTTGATGTTGTATTCCTTTGCGACGCGCTGCCATTTGCTGATTTCAGCGCGTCGGAAGGACTCCAGCTCTTGTGTCGATGAAGCAATAATTTCACCGCTGAACGCTGCAATGCCAGTGATCACTGAAGGCTGCTTCATCACATTCGCTAAAGCTTGATTCAAGCGTGTGATGACAGCAGCCGGTGTCGCTGCTGGCGCGAAGATTGCATTCCACTCATAGCTCGAATAGCCTACGACTCCGCTTTCGATCATTGTTGGTACGTCAGGCAGAACAGCTGAACGTTTTTCTCCTCCCGACGCAAGCACGCGCAGCTTGCCCGATTTCACATGCGGCAGAATCGTGCCAACGGTCGCGAAGGCCAATGGCACTTGTCCTGACAGCACATCCGTAATCGCCAACGCACCGCCCTTGTAATTTACGGCTTCTAAATGCGTCCCCGCTAAGGCATTGAACAGTGCACCGGCCAAGTGCTGCGCACTGCCCGCACCCGAGGTCCCATAATGCACAACGGACGTCTTCGGTTTAGTCAGCGTGATCAATTCAGCAAGGGTTTTCGGTGCAAAACTCGGATTGGCGACCAAGACGTTTGGCACGCGCTGTAACAACATCACTGAGGCAAAGTCTTTCAGCGTATCGAACTGCATGGACGCACGTAGGGCGGGGTTTTGCACATGATTGGCGGCATCCAGCATGATCGTATAACCATCAGCCGGCGCCTTGGCCACATACGCAGCACCAATCATGCCGCCAGCACCGCCGCGATTGTCTACCACCACATTCTGTCCGAGCTCTTTGGCAAGCTCTGGTGCCACGAGCCGCGCCACGCGATCCGCTGTTCCACCGGGGGGATACGTCACGACCAGGGTGATGGGGCGCTCTGGATACGCAGCTTGCACCGCTGTGACGACACAGAATCCCACGGTTCCCAAAATTGTTTTTAGCGTTTTATGTGACATCGCGCGTCTCCATGAAAAATTATTTGAATGGTGCTACTTTAAACTATTGCGTCAACCACACACCGAAGTCTAGGAACAATAACCATGGAATTGCTGCACGGCATCAATACTCGTCAGAGCATCAGAGGTTTTCAATCAACCCCCGTGCCAGAGGCGTTGCTGCGAGAAGTGCTTAGTGCGGCGGGTCGCAGCCCCTCTTACAAGAATACCCAACCCTGGGAAATCGCGATTGTGTCAGGCACTAAGCGCGACGCACTCAGTAAAGTTCTTTATGAACTTGCCAGCACCAATACCCGCCCAGATTACGATATCCCAGATCCACCCACTTGGCCTGAAGCCTTAGATTTTCGCGCCAAAGATCACGGAACACGGCGATTCAATGCCTTGGGGATTGGTCGGGATGATGCGGCATTGCGCAACCAATTGCGCCTGAGAAACTTTGAATTCTTTGATGCCCCAGTTGCCATTTTCTTTTTTATGGACGACTCACTCACACCCTGGTCTACCTTGGACATGGGTTTGTTTTTACAAACCTTTACGCTCGCTGCCCATGGCGCGGGACTTGGCACCTGTATGCAAGCGTCGGTGTCTGGATATCCAAACGCCATTCGAAACTTCTTGGGTGTCCCCTCGACTAAAAGGCTCATCGTCAGTATGTCGCTCGGCTATCCAGACATGCAAGCGCCACTCAATAGTTACAAGAGCACGCGTATGGACGTCGAAGCCTTCACAACCTGGCACAAGTAATCACGACGTACGCACGCTAAATTGTAGTAATCGAAAATAGCGAGCCAAAGCCAGGCTGATGGTCTGCAATCGCATTCTTTCTTAATGCGTACCAAACCATGGCCTGGTTGCTGGTGATCACCGGACGTCCAACCAGTGCCTCAATCTCTTCAATCACCTCGGCAGAGCGCACTGCGGTGCAGCTGATAAAGTAAGCATCCGCGTCGTCGCATTGATGCTTTCGTGCAAGCTCAACCCAGATCTGCGGAGGTAGCTTTGCCATTTCTGCATTCGTATCCACTCCAAGCCCGACCTCCTCAAGCACTTCAAAACCATGGTGTTCAAGGAAGGCAACTTCTCGAGCATTCACAGA
>CANFEI010000249.1 GCA_947445495.1 Alcaligenaceae bacterium | reverse complement strand
TAGAGGGAAGCATCCGCATTAATTACGCAGACCAACGTTAATGCCGGGAAGTCATGACCTTTGGCGAGGATTTGAGTGCCGACCAGCAGGTCAACCGATCCGTCATGAATTTGCTGGCGCATTTGAGTCCAAGCGCCTTTGGCTCTGGTGGTGTCACGGTCAATCCGCAGCATGCGGGCTGCAGGAAAAATGCGGGCCAAGGCCTCTTCAACCCGCTGGGTTCCCTGTCCCAAGGGTGTTAATTCGGGATTGCCGCATTGCGGACAGGCTGCGGGAGTGCGTTCCTGATGGCCGCAGTGATGACATCGCATTAGTCGGGTTTTCAGATGTAAGACAAGTTTTACGGAGCAGCGGGGGCAGCCGGAAGTCCAGCGACAGCTCGGACAAATCAGGACGGGCGCGTAGCCGCGTCGATTGACGTAGATGAGAGATTGTTGCCCGCGGCGTGTGTTTTCCTTGATCGCATGCAATACCTCTTGTGATAAGCCATCGATCAGCGCCGCACCACGGATGTTTGCGGTTGTAATTTCCGGAATGGCCGCATTTGCGCGTTGCTCGAGGGTCAGGAGGCCGTATCGTCCGCGCTGTGCTTGATAGTAGGTTTCCAGTGATGGGGTAGCCGAGCCCAGCACGATTGGAACCGCCCGTTGTTTAGCGCGGAGCAGCGATATGTCGCGCGCGGAGTAGCGTAAACCATCGCCCTGTTTGAACGAGGCATCGTGTTCCTCATCAACAATAATCAAGCCGAGCGCGGGCATGGGCGTGAATGCTGCCAGCCGTGTGCCCACGACGATGCCAGCGGCCCCGGATTGCGCCGCCAGCCAATTTAGTAAGCGCTCGCTCTCGTTGAGACCACTGTTAAGTCGAACGACAAAGGTCTCAGGAAACCGCGATTGAATGCGGCTTTCAAGCTGAGGGGTGAGGTTGATTTCCGGCACCAGCAAGAGTGTTTGCTGATTTGCTTCGAGTGCTGTGGCAATGAGCTCTAGGTAGATTTCGGTCTTGCCACTGCCAGTGATCCCATGAAGCAGCCACGGGCTGAACCGGTTGAAGGACGACCGTACGGCCTTGACCGCCGCTTCTTGCGCGTTAGTTAGTGTCGGTCGCGGCAAAATTTCTGATCCTGTCGCCGCGCCTTGGTAAGGCTGTTCCGCAAAGGTTTCGACCCAGCCTCGCGCAATCAGATCTTTCAGCAAGGTGGCTGCGCTTGGCATCCTGGCGCGCAGCGTCGCCGCGCCAATACCCTCACCTGATGCTTTTAGCCAGCCCATTAGTTCGCGTCGCGATTTGCCTCGCGCTGGCAATGTTGCGGTATCTATGAGCTGGCCTACCGCCGTTAAACGATAGGCCACAGCTTGTGGCTTCGTTGCATTACGACGCCGTAGTCGCGTTGGCAGGGCATTGACTACCACTGCGCCAATCGGGTGGTGGTAGTAGTCACTGCAGAATTTGAGCACTGCCAACACATCTGGCGGCAAAGGCGGAATATTGCCGATTACGTCAAGAACGCCGCGGACCCGCGATAAAGACAGCGTCGTGGTCTTGGCAAGCTCGAGGACCACCCCCACGACGATCTTTTTACCGAACGGGACCAACACAAACCCGCCGACAGCGACCACTTGCGTTGGCCCCACCCGGTAATCAAATAGCGTGTTAAGCGGCACATCAAGGGCGACGCGGGCAAAAATCATGGCTCCCTATGTAGCATCCAGAGTTAACACAGTTCGCTCGCGTGATTTCTCAAAAAACAACACAAGGCCATTAGCCCTATATGAAATTTCCCGTCGAAACAACCTGTGGATAATTGTGTTGATTACTTTGTGGGTGATGTAAGCCTTAGGGCATGATTTAGAGCGTGATCTTGCAGTATTTTCTAGGATATTGGAAGTTTAATTATAAAAAACATATGGTTGGAGAGTCTGCTCGGCTCGCTGGGGTTTGTGCCTGAGGCAGACTACCCGCAAACCCTTACTGTGCATAAGTTTGCGGGTAAGGCTTCCCGCAAAGCCAGTATCGGCGCGGGTTTTCAGTCGTTACGAGCGCTAAACCCGCGTACTGCCTCGATTAGCGCCGATACGTGTTCCGGGGGGGTGAATTGCGAAATACCATGGCCGAGATTGAAGACATGACCTGGCCCACTACCAAATTGCTCAAGAATCGCAACGGCTTCCCGTTGCACTGCCTCGGGCGATGATAACAAGACCACCGGATCCATATTTCCCTGCAAAGCCACGCGGGCCCCAACCCGTGCTCTAGCCGCACCAATATTAATCGTCCAATCGAGCCCCACCGCATCGCAACCGGTATCGGCGATGCTTTCTAACCAGCCGCCTCCGCCCTTGGTAAAGACGATGCTGGGAACGCGCATACCGTCGTTTTCCCTCTTCAGACCGCCAATAATCTGCCTGATATAGGCAAGGGAAAATTCATGATAAGCGGCGTCAGAGAGCATGCCACCCCACGTATCAAATATCATCACAGCCTGAGCGCCCGCCTCGATTTGTGCGTTTAGATAATCGGTAACGGCTTGTGCATTGACTGCCAGAATTTTGTGGAGCAGATCAGGTCGCCGATAAAGCATCTTCTTGACGCTCGCAAAATCGGAGCTTCCACGGCCTTCGATCATATAGCAGGCAAGAGTAAACGGACTACCGGAAAAGCCAATCAGCGGAACACTGCCAGCGAGCGATTTTCGCACCTGCTTGACTGCATCAAGAACATAACGCAGGTGGACGGTTGGATCGGGCGCACTTAAATCGCGGATTTCCCATTCTTCACGTAACGGGCGTTCAAATTTTGGGCCTTCACCTTCCGCAAAATAGAGGCCAAGCCCCATGGCGTCCGGTATTGTAAGAATATCGGAAAACACGATGGCGGCATCAAGACGATAGCGCGCCAGCGGTTGCATCGTTACTTCAGTGGCGAGGTCAGGGTTTTTGCACAGCGCCAGAAAATTCCCGGCCCGTGCGCGCGTCTGGTTATATTCCGGCAAATAGCGGCCTGCCTGACGCATCAGCCAGATCGGCGTGTAGGCCGTTGGCTCGCGGAACAAAGCGCGTAGAAAGGTATCGTTTTCAAGTTTCATAGCGGGAGTCTGGTTGAAATACGGTTATCCCGGCGACGTTTTGACGAACACCGTCCGGGGTGGCCTGCCGCCTGGGAATTAGCGTGGCAGAACCGATGAACCCATCAAAAACTCATCGACTGCGCGTGCGCACTGGCGACCCTCACGAATCGCCCACACGACGAG
>CANFEI010000248.1 GCA_947445495.1 Alcaligenaceae bacterium | reverse complement strand
TGCTAAGCCCTTACAAATTTACACAGCGAGAAGAAGAATGGAATTAGAAACGCTAGAACTTACGATTGCAGACGGCATTGCAACGGTTATGCTCAATCGACCGCCACACAATGCTCAAAATGCACAGATGCGCGGTGAACTCATTCAAGTTTTTGATAGTTTCAATGATAACGACGACGTGAAGTGCGCGATCGTCACAGGTAAAGGCAAGATATTTTGTGCCGGGGCTGATTTAAATGAGCGTCCCAATCTTGGCGCAACACCCGGGGCTTACTGGAAGCACAATCGATTAGTGCGTGAAGCCAGTAACTCGATCATCGAATGTAGCAAGCCTGTGATCGCTGCGGTCAATGGCCCAGCGATGGGTGCGGGTTTTGGTCTGATGAATAGTTGCGATATTTGGGTGGCGTCGAATACGGCATTCTTCTCCATGCCCGAAATCAATGTCGGACTAGCTGGCGGCACCGCGATGCTTCAAAGCGTGTTTGGCAAGTCGCGAGCGCGCAGAATGTTCTTTACAGGCATGAAGGTCACGGCCGATGAGATGTACCGACTGGGCTTGATCGAAGCGAGTTTGCCGCCTGACGAATTGATGCCGTATGTCATGGAAATTGCCACAGACATTGCAAGTAAGGCCCCCATCGCGTTGAGCTACGCAAAACAAGCAGCGCAAGTGACGGCAGTGATGCCGCGTCGCGAGGGCTATCGGTTTGAGCAAAACATGACCGTTGCACTTGGAAAAACTGAAGACACGGCCGAAGCGCTCAAGGCCTTTAAAGAAAAGCGTAAGCCTGTCTATAAAGGTCGTTGATTCACATTGAAGTTGAGCGAAAGGTTGTGAAATGAGTGAGCAGATTGACTATCAAGCGTTCCGAAATGAAATTCAGGCGTTTGTTCAAAAAAATTGTCCCCAAGATATTCGGCAGCTTGTCGCTGAAAATCGCAAGCTATCGCGAGAGCCTTGGAGTCGTTGGCAAAAAATATTGCATCAACACGGCTGGGGTGCGCCAAACTGGCCCACGGAGTTGGGGGGAACGGGCTGGAACCCGAAACAACAGGCAATTTACGGTGAGGTCCTTGCAGAGAACGATTGTCCTGCTCAATACCACCACGGGCTTCGGCATATTGGTCCTGTCTTAATTGAGTTCGGGAGCCCTGAGCAGAAGAGCCGCTACTTGCCAGGTATCTTAGACGGATCAGACTGGTGGTGCCAAGGCTATTCGGAGCCCAACGCGGGCTCGGATCTTGCCTCACTCAAAACGCGCGGCGAGATTCGTGGAGACACCATCATTGTCAACGGACAAAAGACCTGGACCTCACACGCTCAGGAATCAGACTTGATGTATACATTGGTTCGCACATCAGAAGAGGCGCGCAAACAAGACGGTATTAGTCTGTTAATCATTCCAATTAAGGCCCGAGGCATTACGGTGCGCCCGATTCGCACGATTGATGGCTGGCTCCACGTGAATGAAGTTTTTTTAGATAATGTTGAAGTGCCATTGTCTGATTGTATCGGCGACGTCGGTAGTGGATGGAAGTATGGCAAGTTTTTGTTGGCGCGTGAGCGTTTGAATTCCGCTAACACTGCGCCACTGTTTCAATATCTTAGTCGTACCCGCCATTTAATTGCCGAGAAGCTTGCCCAACCCAAGCATCGAGCACGACGAGCAGCGCTCGAGTTACGCCTGCTAAATGTCGAGGCAGAATTGCGCGGCATTCGCGAGCTCGGTCTTGAGGCCATCGAAGCGGTGATGAGTAAGACACCGATCACGACTCAGCCTTCGGTGCTAAAGGTCACAAGCTCGCGCTTGTATCAGACGATCACTGAAATCGGTGCAGAGGTCGTGGGTCCAGAGTTTGCGGCTCGGATGCCGCTGCAAGAGGACTCGGCTTTTGATGAGAACGAGCAAGCGACGCTCTGGATTCAGAACTACTTTTATTCTCGCGTTCGTACGATTTACGGTGGCAGTGACGAAGTGCAGAAAAACATGGTTGCTCGCGAACTGTTTGGACATTAAGCATCATGACATTTATCGTTAAGCCAATTTTTGAATCTGAGTTCCGTGATGCCGCACTCGTTTTTGCAAAAGATGCGGACTCGGATGCTGTTGCTGCCGCAGAACCGTCTGAGCGGGTTGATCTGCGTCGTGCGAAGTGGAACGAGGCACTTGAGCTCGGTTGGGCTGCGTGCCTGATACCGGAAGCGTTCGGTGGGCTGGGGGGTGCCGTCACTGATTTTTGTTCTTTACTAGAAGGGGCTTCCCACTACGCATTGCCTTTGCCCGTTAGCTCGGGGATGGGATTGCCCGCAGTGCTGCTGTCTACCCTGCAGTTTGCGGGGAAAGATTCACTGTTAGCAGGGATGGCTGACGGTACGGTCCGCATTCAGCCGGTTTGGCGTTCGCTAGATCCTTATTGCAAACAGCTAGACGAGCAGACAAGCTTGTTCGCGCAGCCGAGTGCTGGAGGGTGGCAAATCAATGGTGGAGTAGCGGGGGTGGAAGAGGTTCCGGCCGCTACGCACTATTTGATCGCCTGCGATGGGGTGTCGCCAGAAGTCACGAGCCCGCTACTGCTCCTGGTTCCTGCAGGATCAGATCAAGTCAAGTTTGCGCGTGAAATGCGAATCGATGGTCGGCATACCGTCAGGTTGAAATTTGCAGGATTGTCTGTATCGGACGCACAGGTTCTTGCGCAGGGACCCGATCTAGGTGAGGCGCTCGCCCGAACGAATGCAATGGGTACGTTGTTTGTTTGCGTGGAAGCCGTGGCGTCCATGGGCTCCGTCTTGGAGCAGACCATCCGCTATTTGTCGGAGCGTAAACAGTTTGGTGTGACGCTTTCAAGTTTTCAAGTGTTACGCCATTATGTGGCGGACGCTTACGTGAGATACGAATGTTTCCGCGCTTTCGTTGCGGCACAAGCTGAATCGACGCGAAGCGGAACGGCGCCAGTCGATCGTGATATTTCCCTGCTGAAGCTTTATCTCTCTCAGGTTGGGCCAATTGTTGCGCACATGGTGATTCAGACGCATGGCGGCATGGGCATGACAGAAGAGCTTTGGGCGACGAGACTGAACAAACGAATTTTGATGGCTAATTTTGAATTTGGCGATGGACAGTATCATCGCGAACTTTTATCTAACTTTTCGCAGGATGCCGAGCAACATGCATGATCTAGCCCTGCTATTTAACCCTAGTTCGGTTGCTGTGATTGGTGCGTCGAGCGATCGCAATAAGCTCAGCGG
>CANFEI010000247.1 GCA_947445495.1 Alcaligenaceae bacterium | reverse complement strand
TTAATGGGTGGATCGGCGCCTGCAACACCTGCTGGGCGTCACCCAGCTCCACAAGGATTCCGGCATCCATCACCGCCACGCGGTCAGCAAAATATTCCACCACCCCGAAGTTGTGGGTGATAAACAAATACGCCATCCCGGTTTCTTCCTGCAGATCCGTCAATAAATCCAGAATCTGGGCCTGTACCGATACATCGAGTGCAGACGTGGGTTCGTCCAAAATCAACACGGCAGGCTCCACGGCGAGTGCCCGGGCGATCGCAATGCGTTGGCGCTGGCCTCCCGAAAACTCGTGCGGATAACGGTCAGACGCGTCTGCAGGCAAGCCCACCCGCTCAAGTAGGTAGGCAATCCGACGCGCTTGCTCGTCACGATTCCATTCGGGGCGCAGGGCCTCGATCCCCTCTTGCAAAATCGCACCAACACGCATTCTGGGATCGAGCGAGGCATAGGGGTCTTGAAACACAATTTGAATCTGTCGGCGCAGTGCCAACAGCGTACGTCCCGAGCAGGTCAGCATATTTGAACCACCTAGGGTTGCCGCACCGGCCACCTCGGCATTCGTATCCAGCAAACGGAGCAACGCTTTAGCGACCGTGGTTTTGCCACAGCCTGACGCGCCCACCAACGCGAGTGTTTCGCCCGCATGTAGCGCAAAACTCAAGCCTTGCACAACGTCGTGATAGCCCACGACTCGGCGCAACAACCCTTTGCGTAAGGCATAACGCACCTGCAAATCCTGTACGGTTAAGCACACTTCGCGTAGGCGAGGCCCGTTCGAATTGGTCGAGGGGTGCTCCTGGGACAAACGCTCGCGACCCAGCGCTGAGAGTGGCTGCCCTCGTTTACTAAACGTCGGGATCGCGTCGAATAATTCACGCGCATAGGCATGCTCGGGGTGGCGAAAGAACTGCTCGGCACTCGCGGTTTCAACAATCTCGCCATGCCGCATCAACGCGACGGTATCCGCAACATCTTTGACCACCGCCAAATCATGGGTAATGAGCAGAACGGCCATGCCCAGCTCTTTTTGTATGTCGGCTAACAGCCTCAACACTTGCGCTTGCACCGTGACATCCAAGGCGGTGGTGGGCTCATCAGCGATCAACAACTCTGGTTCTGCGGCCAAAGCGATCGCGATTATGACTCTCTGCTTTTGTCCGCCGGAGAACTGAAACGGGTAGTCATCGACGCGTCGCTCGGGATCTGGGATCCCCACCCGCGTCAGCCATTGAATCGCGCGGCCCCGTGCCGCCGGTCCGCGAAGCGTCGTATGTGCTTCGATCGCCTCAATAATTTGCTGCCCGATTCGCATGACAGGGTTCAGACTCGTTGCGGGTTCCTGAAAAATCATGCCGGCACGTCCACCACGCACATCGCGCATCGCGACTTCGGGTAAACCGAGTAACTCTGTACCCTCCAACACCACCCGTCCACGGGTCACCCGCAGCGCCTCGGGCAACAAACGCAGCAACGCCATTGCCGTCATACTTTTACCGGAACCCGATTCGCCCACTAAGGCGAAGGTCTCGCCACGCTGTACCGTTAAAGCGAGCGCTTTGACTGCAAACTGTAAGCGTTCTTGGGCGTCGATCGATATCTCTAGGTCCGCAACCTGAAGCACGGGCTGCGCCGTCTTTGGTAGCGCGTTTCCGCCTTGGCGCGCAGCGTTCAGGTCGGCAGCACCGCCCTCCTGACGACCACCCGCGGCACGGCGACGCAGCCTAAAGGACCGCGTGCGCGGATCAAAGGCCTCACGCACGGCATCGGCAAAGAGATTGGCGGCCAATACCAGGGCAAGCATAAATAAAAATGCAGCGAGCAAGTTCCACCAGATCATCGGGTCGCGCGACATCTCAAAGCGCGCTTTCTCAATCATCGAGCCAAAGGAGTTCATGCTTGGATCGACGCCAATGCCAAGGTAGGACAGCACGGCCTCGTACAACACCAGCCCGGAGAACTCCAGCACCACCGTAATTAGGACGATATGCATCACATTAGGCAGCAGATGGCGAGCCATGATGCGTAAATTAGAAATACCAAACGCCCGCGCTGCTTGAACGTATTCGAGCTCACGCAGCTTGAGTGACTCGGCACGCAAGAGACGGCACAGACCAGCCCAGCCCGTTAGACCTAAGATCATGCAGAGTAAGAATAAACGCAGATCTGCACGCTGCACTGATGTAGGAAACAGACCAGGATGCGTATCAATGTAGACCTGCATCATCAACACGCAGGCCGCGATCAGCAAGACACCGGGAATCGAGGTCAATGTGGTGTACACGTACTGAATCACATCATCGATCCAGCCTTTAAAGTAGCCCGCCGCAATCCCGAACACGAGTGCCAGCGGCAACATGGCAATGGTCGTTAGACTGCCGATCACCCACGCGGTGCGGATGCTCTTTAAGGCTTGCCACAAGACGTCGTTGCCGGTGCGGTCTGTTCCGAGCACGTGATAGCCAGAAGCCAAACCCACCACCGCGCCAAGCAACACACACACAAGCGTCGACGTCAGCAGAATCGCACGCCAAGGGATCTCGGTTTGCCCGCGCCACAGCAGGTGCCAGTAGTCACGACGAGACCCAGACTTGACACACACCATGTGCAAAGCGATCAGTAAACCGGCGAGCAACGCGCCCCCAGCAAGCCCCCACACGAGCCGCTTCAGTACATCACCCAGCCATTGCGTATCAGGCTCCGTCAGATGACGCCCACCAAACCGCAAGCGCGGAAAATCGCGTGTCGGTACGCCACCTTCCTGCAAGATGGTTTCTTTGGTGTACTGCAGCCACGACAACGGCGCCGAGTAGGTTTTTTCAGGTCGAACAAAGGCGGTATCTTCTAGTAAGACATCCAGCAACGACACTACTTTGGGTGCGTACACCACTGCGCTTGAGTTGGTCGCCCCAGGAACTGGCGGCAGCCTTGGTTGGAAATGTATCGAATCCAATAACCCCACGACGACAAACAGTGCCAACACGACAGCCGAACACATCGCCGGCGTATGACGCGCCACCCGCCCCCAGGTGGCGCGCAAGGTGCGCGAACGTGCAACATGCCAGGCATAGGCGATTACGGCGGCCACCAGCGCAAACAACGCGACATCGGTCCAGAGGAGAATAAATTTAGGCATGATCACTCGAACCGTACGCGCGGGTCAGCGAGCGTGTAAGAAATATCGGCCAAAATCAGACCTAAGATGTAGAGCGCAGCGCCCAGAAATACCATCGCGCGCACCACTGAAAAATCTTGTCCACTAATGGCGTCAATGGT
>CANFEI010000246.1 GCA_947445495.1 Alcaligenaceae bacterium | reverse complement strand
TGGGCGGGCTGCGTTACCTGAGCGGTGAGCCTGGGCGCCCTCCCGTGCGCGTTGGTGTATCGATCGGTGACACCTTATCTGGCCTGCACGGCGTCATTGGTGTCATGATGGCGTTGCGCCACCGTGAACAACAAGGCGGCCTCGGTCAGGAAGTCGATGTGGCGCTCTACGAATCAGTGTTCAACATGATGGAAAGTCTCTTGCCGGAGTACTCCAAATTTGGTGCAGTGAGACAGCCATCTGGAGCGAGTATGCCAGGCATCGTCCCGACCAATGCGTACCTGTGCAAAGATGGGCGCTACGCGCTCATTGCTGGAAACGGTGACAGCATTTACAAACGGCTCATGGAGTCGATCGGACGACCCGATCTCGCGAACGATCCAGCACTCGCAAATAACGTGGGGCGGGCTACGAATGGCGAGCGCATCGATCGTGCAATCTCTGACTTTACGGCTCAACATGATCTTGATTCAGTGTTAGACCTCATGAATCAGGCGGGAGTGCCCGCGGGGAAAAGTTACGACGCGGCCGATATCGCGAACGATCCACACTACCAAGCACGAGACATGATTCTGGAGGCGAAGCTTCCCGACGGATCGACTGTGCATGTGCCAGGTATTGTTCCAAAACTAAGCGCCACACCGGGGCAAATTAATCGTGAAGCACCGACACTGGGTCAGCATACGGGCGAAATTCTAGATTCTTTAGGGATCGACGCGACCAAACAGGCCGATTGGAAGTCGCGCGGCATCACGTAAGAAACGAAATGGCTAAATTGAAGTGCTTGAAAGTGTTGAAGTGCTTGCAATAAAAAAGCCGCTCTCATGAGCGGCTTTTTTATGCTTGAATGGACTAGATGATATGCACTTCAAATTCGCCCAACCCCTCGACACGGCCGATCATGTTGTCGCCCTTGACCACAGCACCCACGCCCTCTGGTGTGCCGGTGAAAATCAAGTCACCCGCTTTAAGCTCAAACAGACCAGATAAGTAAGAGATGCTTTCTGGAATGCTCCAGATCAACTGTGTGAGATCGCTAGACTGCTTCTGCACGCCATTCACATGCAAGGAAATACTGCCTTTGGACAGTACACCCGTCGCCGCAACCGGATGAATCGGACCAATAGGGCCCGACTGATCAAATCCTTTGCCTACTTCCCAAGGACGGCCTTGCTTTTTTGCCTCATTCTGCAGGTCGCGACGTGTCATGTCTAGACCCAAGGCATAACCAAAAATACATTTATTCGCTTGATCAACAGGAATATCCCGCCCACCACTCCCTAACGCAACAACCAATTCCATCTCGTAGTGGAGATTCGATGTCTTGCTCGGGTAAGGCATCTTGCCCGCCTGCCCCGCTGCGATAGACACTAGTGCATCTGCAGGCTTGCAGAAAAAGAAAGGATCTTCCCGTCCGGTAAATCCCATCTCCTTGGCGTGCTCAGCATAGTTACGTCCGACGCAATACACGCGACGTACTGGAAACAAAGACTTACTACCCACAACGGGCAAGCCCTGCGTAGGCTCGGGAGAAAAAACATAGTCAGACATGAGAACGCTTCCTAGATATTTGTTTGTGAAGGTATATCAACTACTTTTCGTGCGTATTGGTCCGTTTGGGATCCGGCAAGGTACTCACTGGCGCAGGCTCACCTAAATGCGGGACGGGTGCGCTATCAAAATAGTCGTAAAGATCATCTTGTGGGGGCACAGTTTTTTCTGCAGCGGCTAATGACACGGAAGCACCAGGCAAGGTCGTACGGTCCTCACTCCAGTCCGCAGGAAATCCTGTGTCGGCAAGATAGGTCAGGCCTTCCGCATGTAACAGACCGGGATCTGACTGCGTCTCGGCTGCAGGTAGTAAAAGCTCTTGGGCCAGAACAGGTATCGCAACCCCTAGCGTCGTCGCTGCGCGCCACTGCATGGCGGCATCTTGAGGGCGATTAAGTTTGTCGTACAAAGAGGCGAGCGCTACATGCACACGCGCATCACTGCGGCGAGCCAAGCTACGTACGAGATAGCTTTCCGCTTGGCCCCAAATCTGACCGGAGAGACACAGATTACCCAGTGTCGCTAACAGATCAGGGTCGCTCGGACTTTTTTGAAGCCAGGCCTCGGCTTTCTCCAAACGTCGCGTGACTTGTGAAGACTCGGCCCGCGCATAGGCAGCGAGCAGCCTAGGGTCAAATGAAACAGCAATGGCTTGCTCGAGCACACGCGAAGATTCATCGAGTTGGCCGATCACTTCAAAGCCTTGTGCTCCAGCGAGTGCCACCTCGGGCAAGACCCGCTCTGAGGATTTTAGGTCAGACCACATTCTTTGCCAGGTACCCGCATGCAGCGTCTCGCGGATGCGGGCTGCGGCCGCGAGCTCGATCACTTGTCGCGCCTCGGTGTCATGCAGCGCACCACGACGATTTAATGTTCGAGCAAGGGCAAACACCTGCTCATGCCGATTCAATTGCCGATAGACGCGCAAGAACAGTCTAAGCGCATGCACCTGCTTGGCACCCGACTTCTGTAACGTGTTGAGTTCCGCCAGAGCCCTATCCGACAGGCCCTGATCCAGATAAAGTTCAGCAGCCACTGTGGAGACGGCCTCGCTTAATGCGGCATCTTCTTTCGCCTTATCCTTTGCTGACGCAATCAGTCCATCACGACGCTCATATTCAGCGAGCGCATGCGCTGCCCGGGCAGCCGATAATCCCGCAAGGACGCTCTGATTGACGCTCTTGCTGCGTCCAAGCAATTTCGTCAAATCCTTTTCTGCGTGGGCGTAGCGACCCTCTAAGAGCTCCGTCCAGCCTTGCTCAAGCAGCTCATGATCTCTACGCAAAGCGTGTCGACGACTCCAAGCTTTTACACGGAAAGGTACGTCTAGTGCGAGTGCCACCAAACGAAGTGTGAGATACATCAACAGAAAACTCGCTACTGTGGCGAGCACGGCAAACGGTAAAGAAACCTGAATTCGCCATTCATTGACCAGCACGAGCACATGTCCAGTGTTCTCGCGCAAGATCACAGCCAGCACGACGGCAACTGTTGCTAATACCAGCGTCCACAGCAAGAGCCGCATGCTTATTGCCCGCCCTTGGGAGCCACGTCGCTTTGACGAACAGCCTCGAGCGCCGAATAGCTTTCCGTGATGTCGGGCATCGTGATTGCAACATTCGTCGCGGCAAGCTCTCGTAAAAGACGCAAGGCATTCACAGTTTCGGGTGATTTAGCATCGTAGCGAGACGCAACCGCGCTCTCAATCGTCGAAAGTTCAAGACGCCAGATTGTCGACT
>CANFEI010000245.1 GCA_947445495.1 Alcaligenaceae bacterium | reverse complement strand
GCGAGCCCGCTCAAAATAACTCTGATCCAGAACTGCAGCTTGCGCGCCAGCTAGGGCCAGACGATCCAAGGGATAGGAATTAAAGCTATTCTTAACCCGATCAAGGCCCTGAATCAGGTCGGGATGGCCGAGCGCAAAGCCCACACGCAAGCCTGCGAGCGAATAGGCTTTAGACATTGTGTGCACCACGAGCAAGTTGGGGTAGCGGGCGATCAGCCCTGCAGCGGTCTGGGCACCAAAATCAACGTACGCCTCGTCGACCACCACCACAATATCTGGATTACCAGCGATCACACGTTCGATCTGGTCGAGCGGCTGGGCAATGCCTGTTGGTGCATTGGGGTTAGGGAAAATAATCCCACCTGCCCTCGCCTGACCTTCAGGAAGATAGTCTTGCACTCGAATTTTAAAATTTTCATCCAGAGGAACTGCTTTATAGGCAATCTCATAGAGCCCGCAATACACAGGATAAAAGCTATAGGTGATATCCGGAAACAAAATCGGAGCATCGTGTTTAAGCAAGGCGTGAAAGACGTGCGCCAGCACTTCGTCCGAACCATTTCCGACGAACACCTGTGCGGCGGTCAAACCAAAGCGGCCTGCGATTGCCTCGCGTAGTTCTAAGGCCGTAGGATCCGGATACAAGCGAAGACTGTCATTCGTCTGTGCAGCGATGGCTGCTAACACCTTAGGCGAAGGGCCGTAAGGATGCTCGTTCGTATTGAGCTTGATCAGATTTTGAACGCGCGGCTGTTCGCCGGGCACATAGGGTTCTAACTTAGAAACGAGGCTATTCCAGTAACGACTCATAAGGGCTCGCAGTCAACACATCAATGATTAATTGTCGGCGTAAGGATTAAATGACGACTTAAACTCAATTCGCAAAGGGGTGCCAGCAAGTTCGAATTCATCACGAAACCGGCCCTCGAGATATCGACGGTACGGATCCGGAATCGCATCCAGTGCATTGCCATGAATGATAATCAGCGGTGGATTCTGTCCGCCCTGGTGCGCATAGCGCATTTTTGGACGGAAAATACCTTTACGAGGCGGCGGTTGTTGCTCAATCGCCGCTTGTAACTCGCGTGTCAGACGCGGCGTCGACAACTTGGTAAACGCTGCCGCATGCGCTGCATTGACAGAACGCAACACAGTATTGATGCCCTGCCCGCGCAATGCCGAAATCGTATGCACCCGCGCAAACGACAAGAACCTCAGTTTACGATCAAACTCGCGTTGAATCCGCTCACGGTGTTCAGGATCAAGGCCATCCCACTTGTTGATCGCAACAACCAACGCACGGCCCGTCTCGAGAATAAAACCCGCAATATGCGCATCCTGCTCGGATACTTCGTGCTGCGCGTCAATCATCAGCAGAACAACATTACTAGCCTCAATCGCTTGCAACGTTTTGATCACTGAAAACTTTTCAATCGCCTCGAAGACTTTCCCGCGCTTGCGCAGACCCGCCGTATCAATCAGCGTGTACTGCTTACCGCCACGATCAAACTCAATTTCAATCGCGTCACGCGTGGTTCCAGGCATATCAAAGGCGATGACACGCTCCTCGCCGAGCAGCGTATTAATTAAGGTGGATTTCCCAACATTAGGTCTACCCACAATTGCCAACTTGATCCGATGATGAATGGCAGGCTCAACCGGCTCAGGTGAGTCACTTGCCACGGCATCCGGACTCGGCTCAGCCTCATCCGCATCGAACACCGCATCTTCAACCTTCTCACCCAGCCCTTCCAGAGCATGATCGATTAGATCTGCAATGCCATCTCCGTGCGCAGCTGAAATAGGACAAGGCAGCCCAAGGGCGAGCTCATGAAACTCCGCCACAGCGCTGGTGTGCTGCATGCCTTCGGCCTTATTCACGCACAGAACAACTTTTTGTCCGAGCTTACGTAACAAGCGGGCGATGTCATGGTCGTGTGCATTTAAACCGGCACGCGCATCCACCAAAAACACAACAACATCGGCCTCAGCAATAGCCTGTTTGGTCTGGCGTGCCATTTGGTGCAAGATGCCCGTCTTGGCAACAGGCTCGAAACCACCGGTATCCACGACGATGAAGGGTGTATCGCCCACGCGTCCTTCACCGTAATGACGATCTCTGGTCAGACCAGAGAAGTCGGCGACCAAGGCGGATCGCGAACGCGTCAGTCGATTAAAAAGAGTCGACTTTCCAACGTTCGGACGTCCTACCAGCGCAACAACAGGCTTTACCGACACAATATTTATTTCAACACAATCAAAGCAAGAGAGCCGTCGCCGGTCTTAACGAGCACACCCTGAGGTGTCGCAATCAAAGGAGCATGGATCTTGCCTCCTCCAAAGGCTATGCGAGCGAGTAAACGTCCATCATCCGCAGCCATGAGATGTACATACCCTTCGTAATCACCCACAGCAACTGCGCTGCCAATGACAGCAGGGCTTGTTAACTGACGGTAACGCAACGCATCCTGTGTCCAGTTCAACTTACCATCTTTCAGCGCAAACGCCGATACGGCATCAGACTGATTGGGACTGTAGGCTTGATTGTTATCAATGGTCAGACCCGTGGCGCTAGAAAAACTCTTGCTCCATACAGGACGGCCACCAGCGGACAAATCAAAACAAATAATGCGTCCCTGGAAAGCCACGGCACATAAAAGTGGTGGTGCCAGCGCAGGTAAACCAACAACATCATTCACGCGCTCGAGATCAGTTGATCCCTTGGGCGTTGCAACAACTCCCTCCCATTGCACATCGCCCGACACCGCGTTGATCGCAATGAGTTTTCCGCCAGGTATGCCGGTAATGATTAAACCGTCAAACAGTGCAATGCGTGCCGGTGCGCGAAGGGCCAGTGCCGGCCCAGGACGCTGCACATTCCAGATTCGGTCGCCCGTCTCAGCATTGAACGCTTGGATGCGGTAGTCGCCACTTCTCACCACAACGACACCGTAACCCACAACCGGGGGCACTGACACATCGCTCGTCGCCTTGGAACGCCATTTCACTGCGCCTGTCTCATCTAACGCGATAACGGTTCCATCTCGCGCAACGACTACCGTCGTTTTTCCATCACTGCCAACTCCTGCGGTCAGACGCAACTCAAGCTTGGCAGCCCAAATTGTATTGCCCGTGCTGAGATCATACTTGCCGACAGCACCATTCGCAGAGGCTCCGTCGACCGCCGCGCCAACCACAATTGGGGCAAACCCAATTCCAGAGCCACTACCAATCTGCACTTTCCAGCCAATATCTGCAGCAAGACCGGCGGGATAGGTCGTCAATGGAACCGGCTT
>CANFEI010000244.1 GCA_947445495.1 Alcaligenaceae bacterium | reverse complement strand
CCCATTAAAAACGCGGTGTCAGCCACTGTGCGGCCCATTGGCCCCAACACTGAAATCACGGACCAACCGAGCGCGCGACCATCATTAGGAACCGTGCCGGGCGATGGGCGCATACCCACGACGCCGCACATTGCGGCCGGGATGCGCAACGAGCCGCCTGTGTCGGAGCCTGTACAGATCGGCAAGAGATCGGTTGCGAGCGCAGCAGCCGAGCCACCCGAAGAGCCGCCTGCATTGAGGCTAGGATTAAATGGGTTGCCGGTGGCGCCCCATACTGCATTGCGAGAGTT
Source organism: Alcaligenaceae bacterium (assembly GCA_947445495.1). Next base: position 3,014 of record CANFEI010000244.1, on the reverse strand, counting down.
AGCACCCGCACCCATATCTGGCACGTTGGTTTTAGCGGTGACGATGGCCCCAGCGGTGCGCAGTCGTGCGACAAGGCTGTTGTCTTGAGCGGGAATATTCCCACGCAGCCCAATATTGCCGTAGGTGGTTAACAAGTCCTTGGTGTCTTGCAAGTCCTTGACCCCTAGAGGCAGTCCATGCAGCAAGCCAAGCTTATCCCCCCGCATGACAGCGGCTTCAGCCTCTTTGGCAGTCGCGCGCGCGCGATCGAAGTCGGTGGCGGTGATCGCATTGATGGCCGGGTTGTATTGCCCGATACGCGCGATACAAGCATCCATGAGTTCGACCGGCGAGATCTTTTTGGTGCCGATCAGGCGACGCAGTTCTAGGGCGGAGAGTTCGGGTAGGTTCATATTCTGATGACGAGCCAGTTGTTCAAAGGTGCTCTCAGTATAGACCTGGCGAAACCTCTTGGCATACGGTTGCGCGGTTGTACAATTTGGTCCAGATGAAACAGACGCCAGCCATCCGCAGCATTTTTTTTGAATTCCTACTGATTGGTCTAGTCAGTTTCGGTGGCGGGATCATGGCCTACGAGCGCCGCTTGCTGCTCGAGAAACGTAAGTGGCTCACCAATGATGAGTTCATGGCCATTCTCGCGATGGGCCAGACCATGCCAGGCTTGAACTCCGTCAATTTAGCAATGCTATCCGGTGATCGTATACGCGGATTAGCGGGTGCTTTGGCCGCAGTCATTGGATTAATCTCGCCGGGCGTGTGCTTCGTCTTGGCGGCTGCGGTTGCGTATAGCCAGGGTGCTGACTATCCTTTGGCGAATGTGTTCTTGGCAGGTGTTTCGGCGGGCGCTACAGGCTTGATTGCATCGGTTACCTTGCGGATTGGCAGACCCCATTTCAAAAGGTGGAAATCAGTTCCTGTCATTCTTGCCACCTTTGTGTGTATGAGTTTTTTTAAACTCTCCCTGGTGATGGTGTTACTCATCATGGTGCCAATTGGCCTGTGGTTGCATCGCCCCATTCCGCCAGAGCTTGAGAGTACGCCGGAGAATAAAAAGTGAGCGTCTTGCTGCAGCTTGCCTTGACCTTCAGCATGCTCTCGGTTCTTGCGGTGGGTGGTGGCACGGCCGTATTGCCCGAAATGCAAAATGTGTTGTCCATGCGTTTCGGACTTGATCGCCTTGAGTTCGTACATATTTACAGTATGGGCCAACTATCACCCGGCCCAAATATGTTGATGGTGGTGATTTTTGGCTACAAGATTGAAGGCTTCTTGGGCGCGGCCGTCGTGCTCTTCTCATTTTTATTGCCCTCGAGTATTTTGTGTTTGTCAGTGGGACGTTTGTGGCACCGCATCGGTGAGCGTCCTTGGCGACGAGCCGTACAGAATGCGATGGAACCTATCGCGATTGGTTTGATGTGCTCGGGTGTCTATGCGGTGGCGCAGGGGGCGATTAATGGATTTTTATCGGTAGTCCTAGCGCTTACGACCCTGGCGTTGATCATGTTCACGCGCATCAACACGATGGTTTTAATTCTGGGCACGGGTGTGCTTGGTGGCGCATTGATGGTTGTCTTTGGCTGGCGCTGAGGCTCGCCAGCCCAGCACGACGACCTTACTCGTTTAAGCCCGCAACAATATTTGAGAACCCTGAATCGACGTGGATGATTTCTCCGGTTACGCCGGCCGAGAGGTCTGAGAGCAAGAATGCTGCGACATTGCCCACTTGTTCAATCGTGACGTTACGACGCAATGGGGCGTTGGCTTCTACAAACTTCAAAATGCTAGAGAAGTCTTTAATGCCGCTCGCCGCGAGCGTCTTGATCGGACCCGCTGAAATGCCGTTTGAGCGAATGCCTTCAGGACCTAGGTTGGCCGCAAGGTAACGGACCGATGCCTCCAGTGACGCTTTAGCCAGACCCATGGTGTTGTAGTTGGTCATGGCCTTTTCAGCGCCGAGGTAAGTCAAAGTGAGCAGGGCGCCATTGCGCCCCTTCATCATTGGGCGCGCAGCTTTAGCCAACGCCGGAAAACTATAAGAGGAAATGTCATGGGCAATGCGGAAGGCTTCGCGGGATAAGCCGTCAAGAAACTGACCGGCAATAGCTTCGCGCGGTGCAAAACCAATTGAGTGAACCAGGCCATCGAGGCCATCCCATTGTTTGGCAAGTTCTGTAAAGGTGGCGTCGATTTGACTGTCTTCGGCCACATCGCAGGGTAGAACAATCTTGCTGCCGAATCCTGCGGCAAACTCTTTGACACGTTCTTCAAAACGCTCGCCTACAAACGTAAAGGCAAGTTCTGCACCCTGTTCGTGACACGCTTTTGCGATGCCGTAGGCGATCGAACGATTGGAGATCACGCCTGTGATCAAAATACGTTTGCCGGAGAGAAAGCCCATGGACTAGTCCTAGAAGTGAAATAAAAGATATGCGAAGTGTAGATTAACTGCGTGAGCCTGTGCCTGGAATTCGTAACTTCATCCCGACTCGAACAGTGTCTGATTTTAGATTGTTCAGTGCGCGTAGGGTAGCCACTGTGGTGCCATAACGCCTGGCAATGGTCTCCAAGGACTCGCCCTTGGCCACGGTATGAGTTCTAACCGCTTGAGCCGCCGCGAGTTGGGGTGTAATGCGAAGGCCTTGCGCCGCAGGCGTCGGAATGAGCAAGGACTGGTCGCCGGCACTTCTTACGCTTGCGGGGATTCGATTGGCTTCACGCAGTCGAGACTCTTGGATGCCAAATTTTGCGGCGATCGAGGCGAAGGTCTCGCCCTGCTTGGCGTCGTACATTTTCCAGCTAGATAGCTCGCCCTTGTATTGCGCCAGATTCGCCTTGAAAATATCGACCTTATCGCGCGGCAAAATCACGACATGATCTTCCTGAGGAGACATCAGGGGTTGATTCAACGATGGATTAAGCGCTTGAAAATCCTCGATCGGCATCTCCGCGAGCTCAGCGGCAATCTTAAAGTCTACGTTAACGGTCTTTTTTACAGAAACAAAATAAGGCTGAT
>CANFEI010000243.1 GCA_947445495.1 Alcaligenaceae bacterium | reverse complement strand
GGTGAGCAGTAGTTTTTTGGGGTTGAGTGGGTTCATCGCGTCATGAAATGGCTATAGGACCATGATGCCTATCATTGTGATGATACTCAATTTATGTACGATCGTCTCGTTACACTTTTTTAATGTCAGCATTTTTTAATCCCTTTGTAGGAATCGTTTGATGATGAACGCTATCGGTGTGATCGGTCTAGGCAATATGGGGCGTGGCATGGCGTTATCGCTTCAGCGAGGTGGTTTTTCTGTGATTGGTACAGACGCGCTCGCTGTGACGCGTGCCGCGCTTGCTAAAGAGGGTATCGCGGTTAGGGATAGCATTGGTGAAGTGATTGCCGCGTGTGATCTGGTGATTCTCTCCTTGCCCACCGCCGCCATTGTCGAGGACGTCGTAGCGGGTGCCGATGGAATCCTCGCGCATGCCCGTAAAGGGGTGCTGGTGATTGACACCTCAACCTCACATCCAGAAATGACGCGTCGTTTGGCTGTCAAGCTCGAGGCCGCGGGTATGAGGATACTCGACGCACCAGTGAGCGGTGGTCCTAAGGGCGCGATCACAGGCACGATGGCCATGGTGATCGGTGGTGATGCCGCAGATTTGACCAGAGCAGAGCCGGTGTTAGCCGCCATGACTAGCAAGCGTGTGCATGTTGGTGAGATCGGCGCAGGTCATGTTGCAAAGATTGCAAACAATTTGTTTGCTGCGGCCCACTTGCTGGTCGCAGGCGAGGTCACCCGCATGGCAGAGAAGGCGGGCGTGCCGACGGATCAATTGCTTCAAGGAATTAATGCGGGATCGGGGCGCAGTTTCATCACTGAGCATAGTTATCCCACTTGGATCATGAACGGCAAGTTCGACTCTGGCTTCACAATGAAGCTCATGCGCAAAGACGTGCGATTGTCGCAAGAGCTGATTGGTGCGCTCGGTGTTGATTTGCCACTTTCTGCAAAGGTGGCTGAGCTTTGGGCAAAGAGCGCAGACACAATCGCAGATGATGAAGATTTCAACAGAATCGTTGAGCTGGGTACCCGTTGACCTAGGCATTCGCAGCACACATCACACTTCCAAATCTATTAGGTGAGTCATGAGTCTGAATCAAACTGAACAACTGTTAGCTACCTATAAAGCTTTCTTTGCAGAGGGTCTGGTTGGCTCTTATGTGAGCGGCGCGATACTTCAAGGCGAAGCCGAACCCATTAAGCTCGTGAACCCTGCAACCGGTGACGTGTTTTTGCAATATCAGGATGCTGGAGCAGGCATAGCCAAACAAGCGGTTGCGGCTGCAATCGGCGGACAAAAAATATGGGCGGCCCTAAGCCATGCCGAGCGTGGTCGCTTGATGCAGGAAGCAGGCAGACTACTGCGCGCAAATATAGAAGCGCTTGCGCAGCTAGAGTCTATCTCTGCAGGCAAGCCCATCAGAGACTGCCGTGGTGAGGCGCTGCGCGTTGCTGAAATGTTTGAATACTACGGCGGCTGGACTGACAAGCTCTACGGCAATGTCATTCCGGTCCCGAGCGGACATGTCAATTACACCCGCCGTGAACCCTTTGGTGTCATTCTGCAAATCACGCCATGGAATGCGCCATTAAATACGTGTGGCTGGCAAATTGCGCCGGCGCTTTGTATGGGGAATGCAGTGGTACTCAAGCCCTCTGAGCTTACGCCTTTGAGTTCTCTTGCTGTTGCGAAGTTGATTGAACAAGCTGGTATTCCCAAAGGTGTGGTGAATGTGTTGGCCGGGTACGGTCACACGACCGGGCAGGCTGCCTTAAGCCAACCAGCGATTAAGAAAGTGGTGTTTGTGGGTTCGCCGGCGACAGGTGGAAAGATCGCCGCTGCGGCTGCTGTGCGCGGCATCCCTTGCTTGTTAGAGTTAGGCGGAAAGTCGGCCAACATCGTCTTTGAAGATGCAGACTTAGATCGCGCCTGTATTGGTGCACAAGCAGCCATCTTCGGTAATGCGGGACAAAGTTGTGTGGCAGGATCGCGGTTACTGGTTCAGCGCAGCATCTACGACAAGTTCGTCAAGATGGTGGCCGATGGCGCTAGCAAGCTGCGCGTGGGTGAGCCGACTGCGGCAGAAACCGAAGTGGGTCCCATCCAGAATGCGACGCAATACAAGCATGTTCTGAATATGATTGAGACAGGTGTGCGTGAGGGAGCCGAGGTCGTGAGTGCCCGCGCTGTCACGGAAACAAACAGCGCAGGCTATTTTGTGCGACCCACTGTTCTTAAAAATGTGACGAATGATATGGCGGTTGCGAGAACTGAGATTTTTGGACCCGTTGTGGTGGCGATTCCTTTCGATACGGAGGAAGAGGCCGTGCGTATCGCTAACGATAGCGACTTTGGCTTGGCCGGGGCGGTCTGGACGAAAGATATCGGCCGTGCCTTTCGCGTCGCTGCGCAAGTCAAGGCCGGTACGTTCTGGATCAATATGTACAAGGTGATCAACGTGGCGTCACCCTTTGGTGGTTTTGACGCGAGCGGCTACGGACGCTCAAGTGGCGTGGAGGCCTTGCACGAGTACACGCAGGTTAAGAGTGTTTGGGTTGAGACCGCCGCCCAACCGAATCAGCCTTTTGGCTATGCGCCTTCAATCGATTAAGACTGGTTTTTGCCTCCACACAGGAGTATTGTTTGAGCGTTGCGATGCGCAGTGTTTTTTTCTAAACATGTAGATTCTTGAACTAAGACAAATTTATATATATCGGAGTTTCGCCATGATTCGTCGTCTGTTATCAATATGCTGTATCGCGGTGGTCGCAGTAGTGAGTACGCCCGTCACGTCTTTTGCGAATCCGGCGTGGCCCACAGCACCGATCCATATCGTTGTTCCGTTCCCACCTGGCGGTAGTAATGATGTCATCGCGAGGCGTTTGGCAGATCGTCTGAGCAAAGCGTTTGGTCAGACCGTTGTGATTGAAAACAAAGGTGGCGGAGCAGGAACAATCGGTTCGCAAGCGGTAGCGATCTCAAAGCCGGATGGATACACCTTCCTATTTATCTCAAGCTCAATCTCTACTTCGGCTGCGGTACAGAAAACGCCCTATGATCCGCCCAAAGCATTTATGGGTGTCGCTCAAGTAGCACGTTCGCCGTTCGTCGTCCTGACGAGTAAAGATTTTCCAGCTAAAGATATCAAAGGCTTAATCGCTTATGCGAAGGCTAATCCCAGCAAAATTAACTTTGGCAGTGCAGGTTTAGGTGACAGCACGCAAATGGCCACTGAGCTCTTTAATGAAACCTTTGATATCAAAATGACTGCCGTCCCTTACAAAGGGATATCACCGGCTCAGCTCGATTTGGTGGC
>CANFEI010000242.1 GCA_947445495.1 Alcaligenaceae bacterium | reverse complement strand
TCAAAGACCCTCCCATCCTTATACTGGATGAGGCGACAAGCGCCTTGGACGGAACGACAGAACTCAAGCTGATGGAAGCGCTTGAGGAAGTTACCCGAAACCGGACGACGCTGGTCATTGCGCATCGTCTCAGCACCATCCGCCACGCCGACATGATTCTGGTGATGGAAGGTGGGCGGGTCATTGAAACAGGTTCGTTTGATGCGCTTTACGCACAGCATGGCCGTTTTACTGAAATCGTTAACGCGCAGTTCAACGAAAACAAATTAAAGAGTCCTGTATGAGCGAATTTTCCTCGCAATGGTTAGCCCTGCGTGAACCCGCAGATCATCGATCACGCAATCAAGCCTTACGTGAACAACTTAATCAGGGTTTGAAAGACTCTCGTGCAGCGAACACGCAACCGCTTCGCGTGATTGACCTGGGCTCTGGCACCGGATCTAATCTGCGTGGACTCGCACCGCATCTGGACGGTGATCAGCACTGGACGCTGATCGACTACGACCCGAAGCTCATTGAGGCCGCTCGTATTGCACTAAGCAAGTGGGCCGATACTGCAGCACCCGCCTCAGACGCAGCCCTGCGACTCACAAAACATGGCAAGCACATTCTGGTCGATTTCCTTTGCACCGACTTGTCCCAACATATCGAAATGATCTTAGAACAGCCCGCTGACCTCCTCACAGCGGCTGCGTTCTTTGATCTTGTTGCAGAGCCTTGGCTCGAGCGTTTTTGTTCGGCCCTCAGCACGACGCTCTATACCGTGCTGACCTACGATGGTTCAGAACAATGGATACCCAAACACCCAGCTGATGAAGAGGCTCTGCGTGCTTTTCATGCCCACCAAGCAACTGACAAAGGTTTTGGCTTCGCAGCAGGGCCCAAAGCGGTCGATATCCTGCAGCACAGATTGTTGGGCTATGGTTTTCAGGTCAGCATTGCGCCAAGCCCTTGGGAACTCAACCAAACCCATGATGCAGAATTAATTCACGCATTGGCTGCAGGCAGCGCACAAGCCGTCGCAGAAACAAGCTTACTCGACGCTACAACCCTCGCGTCTTGGAAAATAGCTCGCCAAGAGGCCCAGCACTGCACTATCGGGCATTGGGATCTCTTGGCGACCTTTGGAGGTTGATGTATTTTGAGGTTAATGCATTCGGAGGTTGCTACGTTAGACCACCTTGTTACGCAAGGTACCGACACGATCGACAATTACTTCAACGACCTCCCCAGATTGCAAAAATCTTGGCGGCTTGCGACTAAAGCCGACGCCCTCAGGCGTTCCCGTTGCAATCACATCACCCGCTGATAGCGCTGTAAACGCAGAAATATACTCAATGAGTGTTGGAATAGAAAAAATCATCGTCTCGAACGCGGCGTGTTGCATCACCTCGCCCGCCACTTTTGTTGTGATGGTCAGCTTGTCTAGTGGACCCACCTCATCCGCAGTCACTAGATATGGACCCATCGAGCTGGAGCGATAAAAGTTCTTACCTTGATCAAGCGTGCGCTGGAATTGGTAATCACGTACCGAGCCATCCATAAAACAGGTGTAGCCGGCGACATATTGACCAGCATCTTTCGCTTTCACGTTACGCGCGTCTTTACTCAACACGACGGCGATCTCGCCTTCAAAATCGTATTCAGGCGATAGCGTGGGCTTCTCAAAATCTTCTGCATGCGCCACTAGTGCCGCGGGGATTTTGATGAACGTGCGTGGATACTCTGGCGGCTTATGGCCCGCCTCTGCTGCATGGGCGGCGTAGTTCAAGCCGACACAATGCACCGTCACGGGCTCCAAATAAAGTGGCAGGTACTTGATATCTGCTTCTTTAAAATCACCGGTACTCGCAGCTTGCACGATCTTACGCGCCGCTTCCCAGCCGTTCTTGCGAACTAATTGCAGCAGCGTTGGATACTCCGCCCCCAAACGCGAACCCAGATCGATAATCGTCTGATCATCGCGCAACACGCCAAACGAATTCCGCCCCTGATGTGAATAGCTCAGATATTTCATTTATTTTCCCTTTAGCCTGATAGTTAGTCACTCAATGCGTGGTGTCGGTGTTGATATTATTTAGTTGCCAGTCGCGTCTGAACGATTCACGATAACTAAAGCGTTCAGCCGGATGCACACTTACCGCCAACTCGACCAGCTCGTCACGTTCATCAAAGTAACGGCGCGCAATCCACAGTCCGGCTGTGCGCGCTGAAACGCCAAGTTTCTTGGCAAGCTGTGCACTGAGCACCATGGCGCGAATCTCTTGCTGTACGGCTTTAATCGTGCAGCCAAACTGTTTCTCTAAGAGGCGATAAAGCGGCTCTCGCATTGCGCCTTCTACACCCTCTATAGATCGATATCTGGGCGCGATATACACATCCGTCAAGCAAATAGGCTGCTCTTGATCGTCTTGGTAACGCAAGCCTTCAATATGCAGCCACGTTTCTCCCTTGTTGACCTCGAGCAACCTCGCGAGCGAACCCTCCACATGCAAGAGCTGCGATTGCGTCACCTGCAAGGTCGTCTCGCTTGCATACTGACGCAAGTCGGTGATGCCTGTCATGGTTTGGGTGTATTGCTTTACGGGGTGTCGTGCCAGAACTCGGCTGCCCACCCCAGGCTGTCGCAGGACCAAGCCTTGGTGCACTAACTGCTTAACAGCCTCGCGAACGGTAAAACGCGACACCCCAAACTGCGCACAGAGCTCGAACTCAGTGGGCAGCAAACTACCGACCCCATAGCGCCCGTTCTCGATCTCGTCAAACAACGTACGCGCTACCTGTACGTAGCGCGGTACCGACAAAGACGAATCCACTCTGGTCATCGCGCAAACCTATTCACAAAATATCCCAACCTCACAGCACGGCATGCTCACGCAAAAACTTTATCTGCTCTGCCGTAAAGCCAGCCGAAGTCAACAACGCATCCGTGTCGGCCCCCATCGTCGGGGCAGCGCGCAACGGGGCGGCATCACCAGAGCATCGAATCGGTGCAGCAACACCCAACACCTCGGAACCATCCATCCTGGCGGTTTTTACGACACCTTGCCGAGAATGCACAAAGGGATTATCCAACGCCTGTGCGACGTCATAGACAGGAGATGCAGGCACTTTTCCCGCAAATTTTTTCATCCAGTTTGCTGTCGTATCAGTCAAGGTAACGCTCTCAATGTCGGCGTTAAATTGATCTCGATTCTCCAGTCTGCCTTTGTAGGAGCTGTACTCTGGGCGTTGCGCCCATTCAGGTCGACCCAACTCTTTAGCCAAGACAGGCCAAAATTTTTCTTTGTTGCACATAATAAATAGCCAACCGTCTTTCGTTGGGTAC
>CANFEI010000241.1 GCA_947445495.1 Alcaligenaceae bacterium | reverse complement strand
TTTTTCAAGTTGCTTGACCACCAAGGCCATACCCACTTGGGTACGCTCAAGCGCAGAGGCATCTGGTAACTGGACCGATACCACTAAATACCCTTGGTCTTCGTTGGGAATAAAGCCCGTCGGCAAACGAATCAGACCGACGATCGCTGCGGCGATGAGCAAACCACCAACGAGTGACGTGATCTTACGATGCGCCATCAACACATGCATTAAACCGGCATACCAGTTTGAGATTTTTTCAAAATAAAAATCAAATTTGGCAAAAAACCAGTTCTTCTTTGCATTCGGTGCTTTAGGGGTAATGAACTGCGCGGCTTGCGTGGGTTTAAGCGTCACAGCGTTAATGCCGCTGATGAGCGCTGTCGCGGCAATGACCAGTGCAAACTGCCGATACATTTGACCCGTGATCCCGGCAATAAACGATGCGGGCAAGAACACGGCCATCAGGACCAACGTAATACCGATAATCGGCCCTAAAAGTTCGTTCATCGCATTGATGGCAGCCTGCCGTGGCGTTTCCCCATGCTCTACCTTTTTAGCGACGCCCTCCACCACCACAATTGCATCATCCACCACAATACCGATACAGAGAACAATTGCAAAAAGTGTCAATAGATTAATTGAGAAGCCCATACCCGCCATACATGCAAATGCACCGATAATCGTGACCGGTACGGTTGTGGCAGGCACAAGCGTCGCGCGCCAGTCTTGCAAAAACAGCATGATCACTAGCAGAACAAGAATGCCCGCTTCAAAGAGCGTGTGATACACCTCTTTGATAGAAGCCGAAACGAACATCGTTGTATCAAAAGGTATTTCCCATTTGATTTCTTTAGGAAACGTTTTAGATGCCGTTTCAAGTTCTGCCTTCACTGCTTTGGCCACATCGATCGCGTTGGCCGAAGGTTGCTGATATATCGCAATTCCTCCGGCAGGTTTTTCATCTAAACGAAAAAACTGACTGTAGTTCTGGCTACCGATTTCGACACGCGCGACATCCCTCAAGCGCGTGGTCTCACCCTGCTCGTTGACTTTAAGCAGAATCTGTTCAAACTGCTCGGGCGTATCGAGCGCACTCGTTACATTCAACGTAAGTTGGAAATCTTGCCCCATCGGCACTGGCGGCGCCCCGACCTGACCCGCTGCCAACATGACGTTTTGACGACTAATGGCGGTCGACACGTCCGTGGGCGATAGGCCACGCATCGCCAGCTGAGCGGGGTCCAACCAGATCCGCATACTGTAATTCCCAACTCCAAACACGTTTGCAGCGGCAACACCTGGAATACGTGCCAAACGATTTTTTAATTGCAAGTTTGCAAAGTTACTCAGGAACAACGCATCATGTTCGGGGTTACTGGAAGTCAATGTGACGAACTGTAAAATTGCTGTGGACTGCACTTTGGTGGTAACGCCCTGCTTTTGTACGGCCGCAGGCAATGCCGCCAAGGCGATGGCCACACGGTTCTGCACCGTTACCTGAGCCATGTTGGGGTCCGTCCCAACTTGAAATGTCACCGTCAGCGCATAGCGTCCGTCATTCGTTGAATCGGACTGCATGTAGAGCATATTCTCTACGCCATTGACCTGATTCTCAATATTGCTCGCCACCAAGCGCTGCACCAAGGATGCGCTCGCTCCCGGCCACATGGTGGTGACCTGCACGGTCGGTGGCGTCATAGGAGGGTATTGCGCGATCGGCAATGAAAAAATCGATACTGCACCGATCAGCATCGTGATCAAAGCGATCACATTACCGAGTACTGGTCGCTCGATGAAAAATTTAGAAAGCATGAGGAATCCAGTCTGCGCGCACTAGCGGGAATGTGGCTTTAAGGTGGTTGTCTCAGCAGAAACGACCTGCCCGGGCTTAACGTTGATAAACCCATTCACAACGATTGTGTCACTTGATTTAATGCCACTCGTGATTTCAATCAAATGGCTAAAACGTTGACCACGCTTGATATTACGTCGCTCCGCCTTATTCGCATCATCAACAAGGTACACGTAGTCACCCTGCTGATCCGACTGAATCGTCGCATTGGGAACAAGTATGGCTTCACGCGGTTCGCCGTACTCAACTTTTACCTTGGCATATAACCCCGGTAGTAGATGCACCTGATCGTTAGGGAGCTCCGCACGCAACTGAAGCGAACCCGTCGAGGTATTCAGCAAATTGGCCGTAAAGTCTAAGACCCCAGGATACGGGTATCCCTCTTCGCCTTGCAGTGCAACCGACACAGGAAGTTTATTGACCATAGACCTACGCTGCTCAGCATTAGGAATGGTGTTTTTAAATTTCAGTAAGTCTCGCTCGTTAATCGAGAAATAGACATAGATCGGATTGATCTTTTGGATCGTCGCAAGCTTCATTCCCTGGGGACTAGAGCCGAGATAGTTTCCGACATCGATCAAATGCCGCCCCATCAATCCATCAAAGGGGGCACGCACTTCTGTATAACCAAGATTTAACTGAGCAAGCTTCGCGTTCGCCTCTGCCTGTAGATATGCTGAATTCGCTTTATCCACAGAAGCCTGAGACGTCGCGTTATCCTTCAATAAGGCCTTTTGACGATTGATCTCAATCTTAGCCTCGGCAAAAACAGCTTTCGTTAAATTGACCTGCTGAACATACTGATCCTGTTCAATCACAAAAAGTAGTTGATCTTTTTTGACAAAGGCGCCATCAGCAAATTCAATCTTGGTTAAATAACCCGGCACCCGAGCGACTAAATCGACAGAAAGCAAAGCCGAAACGTTTCCATCGAATAATTCATAACTCCGAATACTTTGCTGTATGGGCTTTGCAACCGTCACTTTGGCCGGCGCTGCCACGGGGGCTTGAGCGGCTGGTTTACAACCAACCAAGAAAAGGCAAGCGAGCATGACGCCCCACCCCCTTACCGCAGAATGTAGTGGCTTGGTCATCATCATCATCTTCATTTGATCGTCTCGCTAGACTTCACTAATCTCAAATCAGAGGAATCGTTGAGCGCACGACCCCAATCTGTTCGCGCTTGCATGGTCTGTACCAATTGTGCGGGAAGCTGCGGCATCACCATATCGCCCGACCAGCCGCCGCCCAACGCCTTGAAGGCTGCGACGTACCCGAGCAAATTACTCGTGGTCGTCTGCACTAAGCTGTTCTGAACCGCTAGTAACTGCTGCTGGGCGATGATCACCGTGTTGTAGTCATTCTGACCAGCTTTATATCGATCAAGCGCAAGCGACGCGGCTCGCTGAGCCGCAGTCACTGATTTTTTTAAATCCTCGGCTGAGCTGCGCGTGGTGGATATCGAAATCAACGCGTCCTCCACTTCTTTCTGGGCTAATAG
>CANFEI010000240.1 GCA_947445495.1 Alcaligenaceae bacterium | reverse complement strand
GGTAGCGTGTTGTGGTTGCGAGAGGCGACCGAGCAAACCGTACGAAATCGTAGAGACGAGGCGTGCACGCGAGGGGTGGAGACGACGCGACTTGTATTCGCTGGTCGAATCGAGTCAATGGCAGATCACCTTGCAAGGCAGCGTGTTGCAGATCTATTTATCGACGCCTTGCCGTATAACGCGCACACCACGGCCAGTGATGCGCTGTGGGCCGGCGTACCTGTCTTGACGTGCAAGGGCCGGTCTTATGCGAGCCGCGTGGGGGCTAGTCTTTTGCGCACGCTCGATCTTAATGCGTTGATCACAAACGATTTAGACGAGTATGTGCAGGTTGCTGTGTCGTTAGCGCAAGATCCTGCGCGACTTTCAGCGCTGCGCTCGGCATTGCAACAAAAGCTGCTAGTTACGCCGTTGTTTGATATCAAACGCTTTACGCGTAATATCGAGCAAGCGTTCTTAACAGCGATCAAACGGAAAGCCGCGGGCCTTCCGAACGATCATTTGGATATAAACGACTAGCGCGTCTTTTCGGGGAAGGGTAAGGGTTTGCCTGCAGGGATAGGCTCTTCGCCTAGACTCAGCAACATCGCAATCGTGACATAGGTACCACTCACTGCAATGAGGTCCACGAGCTGTTGTTCGCCGAGAACCGCTTTTGCATGATTGAATAACTCATCGCTGATCTCATAATTTTTTGTCATATTCATGCACACGTCATAGACAGCTGCTTCATCGGGCTGCATGTTACGTGGTCGAATATTTTCTTTAAGGTCGTCAGCAACGTGAGCGGGTAGGCCGTTGCGCAAGGCAATCGGGTAGTGGGCAAACCACTCGACTTGCGAGGTCCAGATTCGCGCTTGAATCAAAATCGCAAGTTCGTTTAGGCGCATCGGAAGTGACGAGCCAAAGCGCAAATAGTCCAGCAGGCGCTTGATGCGATCCGCAAAAACGGGGCTGCGCAACATCACGTTGTACGGGCCAGCTAAACCGATGCTGGATATATCCAGAATCTCTTTCGCGAGTCCAACGGACTGGGGAGCGACGGTTTCAAGGGTCAATTGAGGGAAACGTTTTGATTGGGGGGCAGTCATTTGTAGTCCGAGGGTGAATAAGGTTAAAGGATTGGAAATAGGGTTGGTTGTTTCACTTGATGGTTGTCTGGGTTTTTCTCAAAAGGGATTGGTACTCTAAAGACTCGGCAGCGAGGCGCGCACGCATCTCGTCTGGGGATGAAGTTTGAACTTCCATTCCTTGCGCATTGAGCTTCTCATAAAAAGCGGGCGTACTCGTTGCTTTTTTAATCGCAGCATTAAGTTTTTCGATCGTGGATGCAGGTGTTTGAGTAGGCGCAATGACGCCTTGCCAAGTGTAGGCTTTGTAGCCAGGGAGGAACTCTGAGACGCTTGGCGTGTCAGGTGTGGCGCGACCTCGCTTTTGGCCCGTGGTAGCAATCATGACTAGGCGGCCTTGTTTGATGTGGTCAGTATTGCCGACAAGGGAAGTAAACATAATGTCGACACGGCCTGCAAGTAGGTCAATCAAGGCTGGGCCTGCTCCCTTGTAAGGAACATGCGTGATGTCAATATTCGCCGCGTCGCGAAATGCCTCTCCTGCCAAATGCTGAGCCGAACCATTGCCTGATGACGCGAAATTTATTTTTCCTGGGCTGGCTTTCGCGTATTGCACAAGTTGCTCAACCGATTTGATATTCAAGCTTGGGGATACCAACAAGGCAAGGGGTTGTATGGTTGTGAGCGACACATGGGAGAAATCTTTGATCGGATCGTAAGTTGGCCCATTGTGCAGAAGCGGCGTGATGATGAAGGCATTTGTACCAAATAAAAGCGTGTAGCCATCGGCCGGTGCACGCCTGACCGAATCCGAGCCGACGAGTGTTCCCCCTCCTGCCTTGTTTTCGACAATAACGGACTGCCCAAGAATTTGTGTGAGCTCTTGAGCCAACATGCGCGCGACAATATCGGTGGCGCCACCCGGTGCATAGGCCACAACGAGTCGCAAGGGTTTGTCGGGAAACTCGCGTGGTTGAGCTTGCGCGATTAATGAGGTGGCGGCGCAGAGCACGCTTAGGCAAGCGATGAATAATATTTTTTTCATACTGTATTTCCTGGGGCGAACATGATGGGTTGTGCGGTGCCGCGATCATCGTACAGTCTCGTTGCCATCACCTGACATCTCTCTATGTATCTGTGCTCATGAGGCTCGTAGTCCGCGACTGCGTTGTGGATGGTGCCGATGTTGTCCCACATCAGCAACGAATTTTTCTTCCATTCGTAGGTATAAAGAAACTTATCTTTCAGTTGATGTGCGAACAGAAATTCAAGCATCTCAGTGCTTTCTTGCTCAGCAAGATCACTAATCTTGATCGCGTAGCCAGGGTTTGCATACAACACCTTTTTCCCTGAAATAGGATGGATGAGCACGGCAGGGTGCACCGCTGGGGGGCGTGCTTGGCGCTCACGCTCGCTTAGCGCAGGGCGTGTGCTCCCGGGCCTGGTGCGCATCATCTCCCAAAATTTATTGAAATCATGGGTAATGGTTTTGTCTGCGAGCGTTTGCTTAACGTCGGTCGGCAGATCTTCATATGCGGCATGCATGTCTCGAAATTGCGTTGCACCTAACGGTTTGCCATCGCGGTGCGGGATTGTTGTGCCATAGAGAACATTCGCAAAGGCAATCATCTTGGAGTAAGACATATCCGTGTGCCATGATTGGCCTGCGTCTTTGACGCCTAGCGCTTGCCCTTCATTTAGTATGTTTGACAAGATCATCACTTCCGGATGCCCGTCTGCTTGTGCTCTGCCACCAGGGCTGATGTAGAGCTGTCCAAAGCGCTCGCTAAATGACTTAAGCTGGCTCGTCGAGAGGGATTGGTCAGGGAACTCTAAAACACGATGGCTTCCCAGGGCATGCATCAATGCATCGATCTCACTGTCTTTTAGTTTGATCGATAAATCAAGTTCAAGGACGCGAGCGCCCAGGGTATTGGAGTTTGGTTCGATGATCATGTCAGTTTCGAAAAAAAAGCACTATGACGAGCATAACGCTAGAACACACGAAAACGAAGTGATTGTGTCGAGACGTGTTGTGCAGTGCATTAAGGAAATGGCAGGCTCGACTGGAAAACTTCCGGCGTTTGGTTTGCTTCACTTTCGGCCGTGAGGGTGCCAGCACGCACACCGAGTAGGCGTAGGCGTTGCTCCAAAGGGACGCGCTTTAGGCACTTGGTGGCCGCTTTTCTGATCAAATCCCCTGAGGAAATATGGTTTGTTAGGGTGATATCGCGGGTGATCACTTGAAAATCCGCAAATTTAATTTTTATCCCGATGG
>CANFEI010000239.1 GCA_947445495.1 Alcaligenaceae bacterium | reverse complement strand
TATTCGCGAGCGCCAGATCCGCCTGCGCTTGCGTTAACTTGCCCTTAGCGACCAGTGTGGTCCAGGTGACGGCCAACGCGTCGCGTGCCACCGCCGTCGCCTGCGTGTTCGCGTCAAACAGGCGTACCCGCAAGCCCGCCTGCGCAACAATTTGCGCAATGCCGCGTCCCATCGCACCTGCGCCTGCTACGCCTACCGTCTCAATCGTCTTCATTCTGTTGTTTCCTGTTGCGAAAGACTAAACCCTAATCTTGAGCTGTTGCATAATAGCTATATTCATCATACTCGCAAGGACTGACCATGAGCATCGCTACCTTGGACAAAAACTCCAACGACACGTTGGCGCAAAGCCTTGCCCAAGAGTTGCGCACGTGGATCGAATGCGAATCACCATCGAACGATCCCGCCGCTGTGCACCGTATGGCACAAATCGTTGTCACCAAGGCCCGTGCCGCCGGTTTACACGTCACGCTCAGCAAGATCGGCGAAACGAAACTGCCAATGATCGTCGCAACGAATCGCGCGCCAGGCGATACACGCACCGGTCTGCTTTTATTGGCGCACATTGATTCCGTGCATCCGATTGGCACACTCAAGACCAACCCCTGCCGTATTGAGGATGACAAACTTTACGGCCCGGGCGCCTTCGATATGAAAGGAGGCGCGTTTTTAGCGCTCACGGCGCTCGGCGAATTCGCAACACCCAACTCCACCAAGCTACCGGTGGACTTCCTGCTTGTTCCTGACGAAGAGGTCGGCAGTCACGCTTCGCGCGCTTACATCGAGGATTTCGCCAAGAAAGCGCGTTATGCGCTGGTGCCGGAACCGGCACGCCCAAATGGTGGGCGCTGTGTCACGGGCCGCAAAGGCACTGGCATGCTCAAGCTTATTTGTACAGGCAGGCCTTCTCACGCGGGAATGGCACACGAAAAAGGGCGTAGCGCCATTCGTGAAATGGCGCATCAAATTCTCGCGCTTGAAGCAATGACAGACTACGCACGCGGCATCACAGTAAGCGTTGGCACGATCAGCGGCGGAACCGTCACAAACACCGTTCCATCACACTGTGAAGTTATGGTCGATTTTCGTATTCCCGACGAAGCAGCAGGCGAAGAAATCGTGGCACGTATGCAGGCTCTGAAACCGCACGATCCCGATGTCACGCTGACCATTGATGTTGAGCTCAATCGTCCTCCCATGGTGAAATCACCCAAGGCCGATCAGTTGTTACAAAGGCTAAAACAATACGCGACACCTTGTGGTTTCGAGCTTGAAGAAGCGCCCGTCTCCGGAGGTGGCAGTGATGCAAACTTCACCGCAGCGGTGGGCTGCCCCTCTGTCGATGGCTTAGGCGCAGAAGGTGACGGTGCGCACACGTTGCGCGAGCATGTGTTTGTCTCAGCGCTACCACGTCGTCTAGATTTTTGGCGCAGAACCTTGGCCGATATTGAATAAGCAAACCGTGGTGCAGCCGGTCCGTTAACTTGTTTTAGTCAACATCGCCCGCAGCATATCTAGACGATTCTTCGGACTCATGGTGTCAGGTTGCAGCTGCAGTTCGGCCGCAGACAAGCCCATCTCTTCAATAAAGCGTGAAGGCTCGCGCACGAAATCTTCGCATCCGCGCCGACGCTTTTGACACCAACTTAGATGCAAACTACGCTGCGCACGCGTGATGCCCACATACATCAAGCGGCGCTCCTCCTGAATACGCGAGGCTAGCGCATCAGCTACTTTTGTTGAATCGACATCTTCATCATCTCGTCCCAGATGGGGTAACAAGCCTTCTTCGACCCCGAGCAAATATACATGGGGGTACTCTAAACCTTTCGATGCATGCAGCGTTGAAAGCTTCACAGCGTCGGGCTCTTGCTCGTCTCCACGATCAAGCATTGTCACTAATGCAACGTGCTGAACAAGGTCTAACAAGCCCATTGCGTCCGCCTCGGCCTTGCGCTTGAGCCAACCGACTAACTCTAGGACATTCTGCCAACGCGATTGGGCTGCTTTTTCATCTAAGGTATCGTACAAATACCGCTCGTATTGAATCGCGCTGAGCAAATCATCCAGAATGACTCCTGCCGGTTCAGCCGCCGGCACTGGCTGCCCTGTTTCGCCTCGGCCAGCTCGAAAACGAATCCGATTAATAAAGTCACCAAACGTACGTAAGGGCTCTAACTGACGCGTGGCGAGACTCGTTTCGATACCCTGCTCAAAGAGCGCCTCAAACAAGGAAATCTGACGCTCGCCGGCATACTGGCCCAAGGTTTGTAATGTTGCCTGTCCGATTCCCCTTTTGGGCGTGGTCGCCGCGCGGATGAAGGCAGGGTCATCGTCCTCGTTGGCGACCAAACGCAAATAGGCCAATACATCGCGTACTTCTGCTTTGTCAAAAAAACTCTGGCCCCCAGAGATTGTGTAAGGGATATGTAAATTCCGCATCGCCTGCTCAACGATTCGCGCCTGATGATTCCCGCGATACAACACCGCAAAGTCCTTCCAGGAGGCTCGTTTTTCAAAACGCGCTGCGGATATCTTCATGGCAACATTTTCTGCCTCGGCCTCATCGCTCGCCATTGCCGTCACGCTGATGGCATCTCCCATACCATGCTCAGACCACAGCTTCTTTTCAAACAGTTTGGGATTCTTAGCGATGACGTGATTGGCTGCTGCCAAGATACATTGACTAGAGCGATAGTTTTGCTCAAGCTTGATCAAACGAATTTGAGGATAATCTGCTGTCAGTTTAGCTAAATTTTCGATCGTCGCACCCCGCCAAGCATAGATCGCCTGATCATCGTCGCCGACGGCCGTGAACATCGCACGCACACCCGTTAACCACTGCACGAGCCGATACTGACAAACGTTGGTATCTTGATATTCATCTACTAATAAATAGCGAACTCGCTGTTGCCAACGCTCTCGGACCTCGTGGTGCTGCTCGAAGATCTTGGCGGGAAGCGCAATCAAATCATCAAAATCAACCGCCTGATAGGCAGCGAGTGTCGCGTTATAGCTACGGTACACCTTTGCTGCTTCGACCTCGTTCGCCGTGGCGGCAATATTCGCTGCAGCATCCGGATCGATTAACCCATTTTTCCAAAGCGATATCGTTTGTTGCAGCGACCGCAAGCGACCACGATCGGTGGTTGCCAACAGATCCTGAATGATCGCCATGGCATCATCAGAATCAAAAATAGAAAACTGGGGTTTCAAGCCTGCGAATCGGGCCTCTTCGCGCAAAATGCGTACGCCTAACGAATGAAACGTACTGATCGTCAGACCTTTGGCTAAAGATGGATCGACCAATAGCTTGACTCGATCCTCCATTTCACGGGCAGCTTTATTCGTG
>CANFEI010000238.1 GCA_947445495.1 Alcaligenaceae bacterium | reverse complement strand
CTGATACATTTTGCCTAAGGCGCTGGCTTTGCTGACATTTGCAAGTGCGGCATAAGACGCTGATAAAAAAAGATCGCCGCAACAAATAGCGATATCGCTGCCAAACTTGCTCCAGACCGCTTGGTGTCCGCGGCGAAACTCATCTCGGTCTTGAAGGTCGTCATGGATTAATGACGCGTTGTGTAAAAGTTCAACCACTGCAGCAAGGATGATGCAGTCGTCTTCTTTCAGGCCAACCGCTTTACCAGCGCTAAGGGCCAACCGCGCGCGCAGGCGCTGCCCCCCAGACTGCAAATGATGCGATACAGCCTCTTGTATTCTGGTCGAGTTCGAAACAGCTGTTTGCGGTGCGCTTTGTAACGCCGCACGCATGTAGGTTTCAACTTGCTTCAGCAAGACGGTGGGTTCGCTAACTAAATAACGCGGGTGTGCGTGCTTTGCTGAAAGAGCCGTCCCCATGCCCATTTACGCCTCATCAAACTTTTTATATTGTTTTTAAAAAAAACCCCGGCCGCAGCCGGGATTTTTCTTCTAGCAAACGCAAGGATCTTAATGCTTTGAACCTTCAGATTCAGTGACTGCAACCTTCCAGATGATAAGTCCGAAAGCAATCTTGTTTAGAACGTCAGCCAGGTTATAGATGATGTTCAGTGCTGCTGCGCTGTCGGCAGGGCTGCTGCCGGACAAGTAACCGAAGAAATAACCAACTGGGTAAATTGCCCAACCGATTGTCACGATCCAGCGCATCAAGCTAAACGCAGATTGCACTGATGGTGGGGCGCTTGCAGCATTAATCTTGCTAGCTTCACCAGCGAAGATTTCATACAGGATGTAGGCCCAACCGATCATACCAACGATGAAAGCTGGCCATACAGGTGCATACCCTGCTTCGCCAACATAACCGCCAACCAGCATGACCAATGTACCGATCATTAGGCGCCAGAATACACCGCCTGGTACTTTGGCGATTGCTGCCAAAATCAGGTAAAACTCGATCATCAACAACGGCACAGTGATCAGCCAATCGATATAACGAAATACCGTTGGCGTTGAACCTGTTGCAACCCAGACGTCGCGCATGTAAAAGTAATGCACAGCGGCGATCAAAGTCACCAAGCCAGACACGGTCAATGAGGTTTTCCATTTAGCAGAGACGCGGTCTCTTTCTAAAAAGAAAAACGCAGTAGACGCGATCAACGCCATCGAGATGAGCCAAAACGAGATGCCAACAAAATCATCTTGCTTCAACACTGACGAAGAGGCCCACGCCGGGGTGCTCGACAGTCCTAACAACACACTGCTGGCCAAGGCTGCTTTCCCCCGAGACCAAATTGAGTTTAATTTCATGATGTCCCTTCCGATTAGATTTCTAGATAGCGAAAAATATCGCACACCTAAAGTACTACGAATGATTACGACTTCACAAGAAATTTTTGCCTTTGTCCATACTTGAGATGTTAATCCGCCACAGCATTAACTAAGTTTTATTTATACTAGCCAAGTGGTATATATCCCAAGGATATTGAGCCCAAGCACTTTTAATTCTTTGCAAAGGCTGCCGTACGGGTTGACACCCAAGCTCAAAGGACAAGACACGCTTGCCACGCAAACGCCCGAAGGGGCATATTTTGTTGAGTGGCATATCGAGTGCGGGAAGGTGGTGGCGCATCCCTGATTCGAACAGGTCAAGCGAATAATGGCGAAATCTCTGTCCTTTCGACCGGTTTATTCATATGTAAGGAACTGTCATGCCTTTACCTTGTTTGATCAAGTTTGGTGCGAAACGATGCCAGTGCCTATGCAAACGCACTGAGAAGCCCTGCAAGAACCCCGCAGCATTTGGTATGAGGGCGTGTAGGATGCATGGCGCACACCGCCCGCATGCTGCCTTATCCGGTGACAAACACCCTAATTTTCGGCACGGACAAGCCACTAACGCAGCACGGCATGAACATAGCTTGGCATCGGCTCGGCTTCGCTCTCTTGAAACACTTGGGTATGCCATTGGAATGTTTGCAGGTCCCCGCACAGTGGGTAGAAAGCCTAAAGCTTGAGCGCCGTTTTAAGCTGGTTATCCGTCAACTCGAATCGGCTGCCCATCATGCCACGACCACCCCGTTGCCTAGAAGGTAACACCAGTTAAAAGGTCACACTGCGCTGAAATAGCAAATCACACGCAGGTTGTCTGACCTTAAAACGCCAAACGCAACCCGACACTCCCACCGTAAAGCGTCTGACCCGTTCTAGCTTCGGCAGAAACACCCGCATAGGCGTAAGCACTATCGGCCACTTTAATCGTGCCGTACAAGCCTGCTTGTACAAACGTAGAGCCTGCCGTTGGCGTGGTGACGCTGCTTGAGAAACCACCAAGCGTGGTGTTCAGGGTTGGGTTAAGCAAGCCCTGCGAGTCCGCACCGATGGCGAGGTTTGCGCGGTAGGTGTACTCGTCTTTGAGCGGGTCTTTGTTCAGCGACCCTGCCCCTACCCCAACGACTGCACGCACGCCGCTCGCGTTTAGTCGTGCAACGCTCAGCGCCGCAGCACTTGCACCCTCATCGTAGGCGGCTTGGCCCACGTACTGGTAGGTGAGTCGCACATAGGGGGTGATGCGCACATCGCTGGTCTCAAACGGACGACTCAGGCCTGCGCTCACCAACACATCGTTACCCATCACAGACTTGTTACTAAAGCCATTGCTGATACCCGTGATGTCGCTGCGCGAGAGCTTGCTGGAACTTAAGCCCAGACTCACCATGCCATCTAGTACGTAATCTGTCGCTACAGGCATCTTGCCGTAGAGGAACAATGCGCCCTGCTGAATCGTGCTGTTACCACCGGTTGCATTGACCGTGGTGTTCGAGAGCGCTAAACCACCGCCAAGCTTGAGTCCAAGCGCGGCGTTCGTGTACGCATCCACACCAAACACGGCTTGGTATAGATTGTTGTTATAGCCATTGCCACCGCTATTGCCTGAGCGAACGCCGCGCTGGTAAGCGATCTCACCCCAAGCGCGACCGTCTGTGATGGCTGCACTCGTGATGTTTGCAGCGTTCGGATTTACGGCAGGGTTTGAGCTGACATTGGCAGTCGGTAGCCCCGAAGGGTTATTGCCTGTGATGGCACCTGACGATAAGGGGTTGATCCCAGCGCCATTGAGTTGAGTAGGCGGCATGGGGAAGTCGCCCAAGCGTGCCAACACCGCTTGTTGCACCCGTTGCGTGGCCTGTGGCAAGGTTGCAGCCGAGGCCGCATGGACTTCACCCGAGAGAGATTGCGCAAAGCTTGGCAGACTCGCTGCAGTTTGACCCGCGACCGCGTAGAGCAAGGAATCTTGTGCACTGGTTGCAGTATTGGTT
>CANFEI010000237.1 GCA_947445495.1 Alcaligenaceae bacterium | reverse complement strand
TCTTTACCGGTGCGCCCGTGCCGGAGGGCGCCAATGTCGTTGTCCCACAAGAAAACACCCAAGACGACAACGGCAACCTACGCTTGACCCAGCCCGTTCAGCTTGGACAACATATCCGACGTAAAGGTGAAGACATCGCTGAGCAAGGCCTCGTCTTGGCTGCGGGCCAGCGCCTTGGCGCGCAACATTTAGCGATGCTCGCCTCCATTGGCGTGGCACAGGTTGAGGTGTTCACTGCCTTGAAAGTCGGTGTCTTTTTTACGGGCGATGAATTAACAGAACCTGGTAAGCCTCTCGCTCCCGGGGCAATCTACAACAGCAATCGCTACGCCATCAATGGTCTGCTCAAGCAGCTCGGTTGCGCCGTCAAGGATTACGGGATCGTTCGTGACTCTGCGCAGGCCACGCGCGATGCCTTAGCGCAAGCCGCGAGCAAAAACGATGTCATCATCACCTGCGGCGGCGTTTCAGTCGGCGAAGAAGATCATGTCAAAGGCGCCGTACAGGCCCTAGGATCTCTCGATCTCTGGCAGATTTCCATGAAGCCCGGCAAGCCTCTGGCCTACGGTCGCGTGCAGCAGGCCGACTTTATTGGCCTGCCCGGCAACCCCGTTAGCGCTTTCGTCACCTTTCTCTTGATGGCTCGCCCTTTCTTGCTCAAGCGCATGGGCGTGGCCGACACAAGTCTGCGGTATTTGACTGCGACCTCCGGCTTTAGTTGGCCGCGCCCTGACAAACGGCGCGAGTTTTTGCGCGTCAAACTGGGAACGGATGCATCGGGCCAACCAATTCTAGAACTGTGGCCAAATCAAGGATCTGGCGTGATGAGCAGCTTATCTTGGGCGGACGGTTTGGTAGACCTCGCACCTGAGACGACTATCGCACCCGGGGACAAACTGCGGTATCTTTCGTTATCGGAACTTCTTTACTAAGCACTGGCCATGAACTTACAGCTTCTGTACTTTGCGCAGCTTCGTGAGAAGTTTGGCATCTCCCAAGAAACCATCCAGGCTCCCGCTTCGGTTCAGACCATTGCGGATCTGATTGCCCACCTTGCCAGTCGAGGCGGTATTTGGCAGGAGACTTTTTCGGGCGAACAGGCGTTTCGAGTTGCCTTGAACCAAGACATGGTTGCACTCACGACGACACTAAATGATGGTGCCGAAGTCGCGATCTTTCGACCTGTCACAGGTGGGTAAATGAGCGCTCGTCTTACCGTCTCCGTTCAGGAAGAAGATTTCGATTTCAAGCACGAGCATGCGTTGCTCGTATCGGGAGACAAAAGCGTGGGTGCGGTGGTGGCCTTCATCGGCATGGTCCGCGATTTAAATCTGGCGGAAGATGTTGTCGCTCTTGAGCTTGAACACTATCCCGGCATGACAGAAAAGTCCTTATTGCGTATTGCGGAACAAGCCGCGCAACGATGGTCACTGCAGGCGGCCCGCATTGTGCATCGCGTGGGCAAAATGTATCCCGGCGATCAGATCGTGATGGTCCTGACTGCGAGCGCGCATCGCGGCGATGCTTACGAGGCGAATCAGTTCATGATGGACTACCTCAAAACAGAGGCGCCCTTCTGGAAGAAAGAATGGACACCTGAAGGGCCGCGCTGGATCGAAGCGCGTGACAGTGACGATCACGCAGCCTCAAAATGGAAGCAATAACGCCTCGCACATCTGCCGGCGGTCCTGCGCCGGTTATATACGACGCCCTGATTTTGGCGGGGGGTCGGGGCACACGACTATCGGGACGTGACAAGGGCTGGATCATGTGGGATGGTCTGCCACTGATCGAACACACGCTGGCGCGCCTAAAATCACAGACACCCGTGCCTTCCCGCATTTTTATCAGCGCAAATCGTAACCTCGATGCTTACCAACAAACGGGGCATATCGTAGTCACTGATGAGCGACCAGATTTCATGGGGCCCTTGGCTGGCGTGGAAGTCGGTCTAATGCGTTGTAAAAAAAATCCGTTACTGGTTGTGCCCTGCGATACGCCCCTATTGCCCAAGCATCTGTTTGAACGCTTGTTTCAAGCGTTGAGCGAACACCCTGACAGCCCCGCTGCGTTCGCAAGCACAACCGATGGCCCGCAACCGCTCTGCTGCCTGCTGCGACCCACAATCGCCGGCAGTCTGAGCAAGTACCTCGATGTCGGTCACGGCTCGGTCTTACGCTGGCTCGAACAAGCCCATGCGCAACAGATTCATTTTGATGACGCGCATGCGTTTAGTAACTTCAACAACCTAGAAATGTTTCAGACCCCGCGGAGCCGCTCATGACAGATCGACTGACACACTTTGATGCCAGCGGCCAAGCCCACATGGTGGATGTCTCTGCCAAGACAGAAACACACCGTCGTGCCATTGCGCAAGGGCGCATCACGATGCAAGCCGCAACGTTTGCGAAACTTTCTGAAGGCACTTCCGCGAAAGGTGACGTGCTGGGCATCGCGCGCTTAGCCGGCATCATGGCCGCCAAGCAAACCGGCGCGTTGATTCCACTTTGCCATCCCATCCCGCTGACGCGCGTAACCGTTGATTTTGCGACCGATCCGACGACTCACAGCGTGACCTGCACAGCGACGTCAGAAACGGTCGGCCGCACCGGCGTAGAAATGGAAGCCCTGACCGCCACGAGCGTCGCTTTGCTCACCATTTACGACATGCTCAAAGCCGTTGATCGCGGCATGGTGATAGATGACATCAAACTGATTGAAAAGAGTGGTGGAAAAAGCGGTAGCTGGGTGGCGGGCAGCTAGGTTAGATTTTAGAGCGACGCTGACCGCACACAACGACACACCGTTTGTTTAATTCAAAACAAACTTTGGCTATTTTTCTAATATATTTCGATTTATGGTGCCCCGAGCCGGAATCGAACCGGCACGCCCTAAGGCCTGAGATTTTAAGTCTCATATGTCTACCGATTTCATCATCGGGGCAACAGACAGAGGCGCCATTGTAGCGAAAGCGCCAAAACTGTTCAGGCGAACCTTAGCAGGGGAAGCGAGCAGGCAAAAACCGCATGATTGTCACAGCGGCTTTGTCTTGGTTGTACTGAGGTCGCTCCATCGCCCATTTGATGAATTCCGCAAGCACCGCATCACGGGAGACTCCCTGAGGGGAAAGGCAAATCGTTGGTGCTTCCTTGGCATGACGGCCCAAGAGATAGCCCTGATAGACGCCTTCACCAAAGCCATAGCAGAACGTTTGCGCCTCGATATCGGTACGGCTTTTACACAATTCAATCATGGCTTCGGTTGTCATGCCAGAGCCGGGCACATTTTGCGCCTGCGGAGCTGCCAGAGGAGATGCTGCCATCAGGATCATTGCTAAATATTTTTTCATCATATTGACTCCAAGTAGGTA
>CANFEI010000236.1 GCA_947445495.1 Alcaligenaceae bacterium | reverse complement strand
GCACTTGCTGCCTCCGGAGCTGTCAGCATGTTTCACGCCGTGGGTGTCACTCCTGAAGCGCCAACGGTTGAAGCAGCCTTCGGTGGACGCACGCCCGCTAAGACCCTGGTCTACGGAACAGAAGAAAGAACACAATGTGAAAACGCCTTAAACAAAGAGCCCTCGGATCACGTCGATTGGATTCTGGTCGGTTGCCCGAATGCCTCAGTACAAGAGTTGCGCGAAGTTGCCGAGGCACTCGAAGGTAAAAAAGTACATAAGGATGTTTCGTTGTGGGTCACCACGGCCGGCGCGATGTACGCCATGGCGGAGCAAATGGGGTATGTCGACACGATCAAGAAGGCTGGCGGAGTCGTCGTGCGCGAGACCTGCCCTTTTCTTGCCCGCAGTCGTGTGATTGCCCCCAACAAGGGTTATAAAACCTTAACCACCAACTCCGCCAAAATGGCTTTTTATGCTCCAGGACAATTTGGCTTGCCTGCGCACTACGGCAACCTATCGCGCGTCATGCAGGCCGCAATTAACGGCGTCTGGAGGTAAGCACCATGGCTACAGAAAAAATAACACTGCAAGGCCGAAAAATTGTTAAAGGCAAAGCAAGCGGGGAGGCGGTCGTGACTTCTGAAGCGATCAGTTTCAACGGCGGTGTCGACAATATGACAGGAATCGTCACCGAACCCGGTCACGAACTCGAGGGCATCAATATCTCGGGCAAAGTGCTTGTGTTTTTGACGGGCAAAGGGTCCACAGGCGGCTCCTACAAAATATATGACATGGTTTCACGCGGCACGGCACCCGTCGCCTTTATTCAAGTTAGCCCAGAGTCCATTACGACAGTTGGTGCAATTATCGGAAACATTCCCGTTGTCGCAGGTTTGAATGAAAACCCGACAACGGCGATTGCGAATGGTGACTTTGTCGAAGTAGATGCCGATGCGGGACAAGTAGAAATCACAAAAAGGAGATGACCATGATGCGTTCAACAATAATCAAAGCTGTTCTTTCTGTTTCAACACTCGTTCTTGGTGCCTGTGGGTTCGCGCAGGCACAAACCTGGCCCGCGCGACCTATCACGATGGTGGTGCCCTTCGCCGCAGGTGGCAGCACTGACATCACGGCGCGCATGTTGGCCGAGAAACTTGGCGGCATACTAGGTCAAAATATTGTCGTTGAGAATCGAACAGGCGCTGGGGGCAATATCGGTGCAGCCGCGGTAGCACGCGCCAACCCTGATGGCTACACGATTTTGCTTCACACCAGTACGCTGACTGCCAACGTATCCTTGTACAAGAACATGGGCCTCAATGTACAAAAGGACCTTATTCCCGTCTCGCAGGTTGCGTTGATTCCGAACGTACTGATGGTGAACAATGACTTTCAAGCTAAAACACTGAAAGACTTTGTCGAAGTCGTGAAGCAAAAAAAGATAGCGATTAACTACGGCTCTTCAGGTAGCGGCGCATCAAACCACCTCGCTGGAGTCTTATTTAACAACATGGTCGGTGGCGACATGGTTCATGTCCCCTACAAAGGTGGCTCGCTTGCTAATAATGATTTGCTGGCCGGTCAGATACAAGCTGTCTTCTCGCCACTTGTAGAAGTGCTAGGTTTTGTTGATAGTGGCAAACTCAGGCCGCTCGGCGTCACAACCAAGTCCCGTATCGCTAAGTTTCCAAATATGCCTGCCATTGCCGAGGTCCTGCCAGGATTTGAAATCGTGCTGTGGAATGGAATCTTTGTCCCGACCGGAACGCCGAAAGAAGTTATTCAAAAACTCAGCAACGCAGTACAGTCTGTTCTGCAAGATCCCAGCGTGCTAGCAAAACTGGCCGAGCAAGGATCTACTCCAATTAAGAGCAACCCTGACGACTTCAAGAAAGTGATTGATGCTGAGATCGTGAAGTGGGGCGATTTGATTAAGATGGCTGGGGCTCGAGTTGACTAAATTTTGCACGGACAAGCACCAAGGAATAACGAATGAATGCTGCTGACTTTGACTCCCAATTCCGCACTCGACTCAACGCGCTCGCGACCTCGAACCTCAGCGATGCGCTTGATCGAGTAGGGATTGCGCGCTGCGCAGTGCATGGGATCATCCCGCAATGGGGACGCACCAAAATAGTCGGACGTGCAATGACGATTCGCATGATTGCAGCTGGTGCGGTGCCGGCGGTCGCACATCTCGGGGTCGATGCAATTTTTAATAGCGAGGTCGGTGACATCATCGTTATCGATAACCGCGGAGACCTACACCACAATTGCTGGGGCGAAATCCTGGCAATGGGCGCCAAACAAAAGGGTGTTTCTGGCGTTGTTGTCGATGGTGCGGTACGCGATGTCGACGCATGCGAGGTCTTCGGCTTTCCCGTTCATGCGCGTGCGACCGTTCCCAGCACTGCGCGTGGCCGTATTGTGCAAGAGGCCTGGAATATTCCTGTTCGCTTGGGCGATGCACCGGTGCGCCCGGGCGATGTCATCGTGGCAGATGTAAATGGTGTGGTTGTTATCCCCATTGAGCGACTTAAAGAGGTCGTAGACGCAGCCGAAGAAATCATGGCGAAGGAACTAGCAATGATCGAAGCTCTCGAGGCAGGCGAATCGATTCTTGAGGTGGATAAACGCTTTAACTATGAACAAATGTTGCGCAAACCTACTTAGAGCTTGTCCCGAACACTAGGACACCTGTGTTTGCGGCACGCTTGAAACCACCCTATGATTCAAGCTAGTCGTTCAATTTAACCTTTCCCACATCAACCAAAGTCGACACCATGAGCGAAGAACAACCACAATCCGCTTGGCAAGAGGACATTTTCAACGTCCTGAAACTTGGCAACATCCGCCAAGTTGCTTACGTCCCCGACGCGGGCCACGCCCACGTTATCCGGCGCGTGCACGCAGAACCCAGTATGCGTGGCATCGTTCTCACGACCGAAGAAGAAGGCGTGGCGATTGCCTCTGGCGCCTGGCTCGGCGGCGAACGCGCTGCATTACTTATGCAAAGTAGCGGCGTAGGCAACTGCATCAACATGATGTCCTTACTCCAAAGCTGCCGCTTTCCCTTTTTGACTTTGGTCACCATGCGGGGTGAATACGCAGAATTCAACCCCTGGCAGGTACCCATGAGCAAAGCCACGCAAGGCTCGATGGAACTGATGGGGATTACGGTACTGCGCGCTGAACGCGCCGATGAAGTCGCAGACATTGTGAGCGCTGCACTGGATGCGGCCTTTGAAGGTGGCGAGCAAGTTGCCGTGCTGCTGTCTCAAAGTTTGATTGGCCGCAAAAAGTGGCTTCGTAACTAAGGAATGAACATGACTGTACGAAACACTGCAACAGCAACAATCGATCGACGCGTCTTTGTGAAAGATCTACTCGCGAAATG
>CANFEI010000235.1 GCA_947445495.1 Alcaligenaceae bacterium | reverse complement strand
TAATCACACGCACCTCGGTCTGGGCGTCCATGTGCGCGGTGGGCTCGTCCATGAATACATAGACGGGGTTGCGCAGCATCATGCGGGCAATCGACAGTAGTTGCCGTTGTCCGCCCGACAAACCGCCACCGGCTTCGGTGAGCAACATGTCCAAGCCGCGCGCGCTGCTCGCCACAAGTTCGTAGAGGCCAAGCGCCTTAAGCACATCGAGGATTTTTTGATCACTGATACTGGGGTTTGAGAGCACCAGGTTTTGCCGCAGAGTGCCCATGAATAGTTGCGTGTCTTGCCCTACGTAGCCGATCTTGTCGCGAAACGCGGTGGGATCGATCTGACGGATATCGACCCCATCAATCAGTACGGCCCCACCGAGCGGCGTGTACAGGCCGGACATCAGCCGTAAGAGGGTGCTTTTGCCGCTACCGACGGTGCCGACGAGGGCGACGCGTTCTCCGGTTTTAACGTCGAGCGAGATCCGTCGCAGCACCGGTTGGCCAGGGGAGCTGGGGTAGGCAAACTCCAGCTCTTTTGTTTGCAGGGCACCGCTGAAGCGATCAGGCACGATGTATTGCATGTCACTGTCTTGGTCGCGAGGGCGTTTCATCAGACTCTCGAGGATCTCTAGCGCGTTGACAGCTTGTTGGTAGCGCGCAGCGAGCGACATGATGCTGCCCAGCGGCGCGATGGCGCGACTGGCAAGCATCACACATGCGATCAAGGCGCCTAGCGTCAGATTCTTACTGTGGATTAGGTAGACGCCTACGACGATTACGCCCACCGTCGTGAGCTGTTGCAGCATGGCAGTCAAACCAGTGATCAGGTTGGTCACGGCACGCGTCGCTTTATAAGAATCGGCACTAGCGAGGTTGGCGACTTCCCAGCGGCGCTGTAGGTAGCGTTGTTCGTTGTGGGCTTTGAGTGATTCGAGGTTTAGGATGGACTCGACCAAGACGCTCTGTCGGTCGCCCGCTTCTTTCATGTTTTGCCGAATGGCTCTGGTCAGTGCGGGTTGTGACAGCACGCCGACCAGAATGAGGATCGGGATTGCAATCAATGGCACGATCACAATCGGTCCGCCGATTAGCCAGATGATGCCAAGGAACATAAAGATAAAAGGTAGATCCGCGAGCAACACCAACGAGGCCGAGGAAAAGAAATCGCGCAGGGCATCAAAGTCGCGCATCGAGCTAGCGAATACGCCGATCGAGTTGGGGCGATGCTCCAAGCGGATGGTCATGATTTCACGCAAGAGCGTGGCATTGATCGCGAGGTCGGCTTTTTTGCCACCCAGATCGACCATCCTCGCCTTGAGCCAGCGCATCAAAAATTCAAAGACGATCGCCAGCGAGGTGCCGATAGCCAAGGTCCAGAGTGACGCGTAGGCCGATGTCGGGACGACGCGGTTGTAGACGTTCATCGTAAAGAAAATGGTCGCAAGCGTTAGGATGTTGGCCAGGATGGTGGCAAACATCGACTCAAAGTAAAACTTGCGAAACCGCCAGAGTGTGCCCCAGAACCAGTTGAACGCCTCACCCTTAAACGGACTGAGTGAATCCACGCCTTTTTTAGCACCTGCTTTGACCACCAGAATTTGGTTAGTGGCCAGTGCGTCGAGCTTATCTAACGCAATCGTCTCCTGGCTTTGCTCGTCGGCTGCGTCAGAAAACGTGACCGTCGCTTCGCCGTTGGAGATGCCGCGCAAGATCGCCGCACGGCCATCAATCAGAGGCACGACCACGGGCAGCACGTAACTTGGCAGGCTGGAGGCTTTCGCTTGGGACCAGGCCGCGATCATGCCATGCTTGCGCGCAAGATCAGGGTAGGCGTCTACGTTGACGCGTCCGTCATCGTCTGTTGCAAAACCCTGAGCCATGCTGACGCGATTGACGGGAAGATCGAACTCGTGCGCAAGCGTGACCAGGCACTGCAACACGCCATCGTGCACGGGCGACGTATCGGAGATTGAAGCGTTCGAGTCAGAGGCGCGCGTGGAGGGTGTCGAAGGGTTCATGCTTGGTGTTTAAGGCCTGGGTGAGGCCGTTGTCGCGCCTGTTAAGGAGCCGGTGAAGGGCGGGGGGGGCTGGTTGCTTGCGTGACTCGTTTGATAGTTATTTGCGAGTTGACCAATATTGGCCAAAATGGTGGCGCGGAAGTTCAGGGCATCAAACTTGGCAGCGACTTGGTTGACCTGATAGTTGTACAGATCGCTTTGCGCATTGAGTAGATCGAGCACCTGTCGGCGGCCAATGCGATATTGTTCCCAATAGCCATTGAGTACGGCTGCACCGCTGCGGACTTGGCCGACGGTGGTTTTCATTCGGTTTTCCGCGGATTTCCAGCTAGACCAAGAGTTGCGCACGGTTTCCTTGAGGGTCAGCTGTGCGTCTTGAAGATTGTGCTGGGCGGCCTCTAACTGTGCCTGGGCCACTTGGTTGGCACCATAAGCCGTCCCCCCCTGAAAAATCGGCACCGTCACGGTGACTTGGGCGACGTAATCGCCCTGCGCCGTGCCTTGGTAGGTCTGCTTGCCATAGGTCGCATTGACTTGAGGCGAGTGTTGCGACTGGGCGCTGCGTACATTGGCGCGGGCAGCGCGTATCAAGGCCATTTGCTGCGCGATCACGGGGTTCGTCTCGCCGGTGTAGCTCAGTGCGCTTTCCAGATCAGGCGGCAGTTGGCCGGGAATGGCCTCGAAGCCCTGAGGCTGTGCGGGTACTTGTCCCAACAGCATTCTTCGCAGCCTAGCATTGGCATCGGCCAGCGCGGCTCGCGTTTGCTCCAGGGCTAGGGCGGCATTGTCCATCCTGCCCTTTGCCTGCTCGAGATCGACTTGCCGACCGACATCGACTTGAACAATGGTGCTGATGTACTGGTAAATCCTGCGGTGAGCCGCTAAGTTTTCCGTGGCGATGCGGTTCATTTCTAGAGAACGCGCCAAATTCAAGTAGCCCTGAACGGCCGTCAATGCCACCTGATCCCGGGTGATATTGACTTGCTGGCGCCCAGATTCAGCGCGCGCGCGGGACTGTTCAACGTCAGATTCAATTCGCCCGCCCGACCACAGATTGACGCTCACGGTGGGGGACTGGATCCAGTTATTGGGGATTCTCGGCGCGTTATACGAGTTGTATGTGCCGGACCAGGCCACCTGCGGCCAATGCGCGCCTTGGGCACGCGTAATGTCGGCTTCGGCCCCGCGCTGGTTGGCTTGCGCGGCCAGGATGCTTGGATACTGCTTGAGGGCAATCTGCACGGCTTCGTGCATATTTTGGGCGAACGTTGTCGACTGCAGACTGAGCAGTAGTGCGAATAACGACCATAAAAGAGGCTGTATTATTGGCCTGCGAGGCATCAAAAGCGGTCTGTCAAGTGAGTCAATCGGGGGG
>CANFEI010000234.1 GCA_947445495.1 Alcaligenaceae bacterium | reverse complement strand
TTCCTAGACGCGAAGGCGCAAACTGACCCCATGAAAATAATCAAAAAACTCGCACAGCTCTCCTCAATCTTTTTAGGATCGCTATGCATTAGCCAGGCGATCGCGCAACCGGCAAACGCACCGATCCGCATGGTGGTGATCGTCGCCCCGGGCGGTAGTGCCGATGCCATGGCACGTATGGTCGGTGAGAAATTAGGCACTGCTCTAAAAACCAACGTTGTCGTAGAAAACAAACCTGGTGCAGGCGGAAACCTCGCAACGCAATTTGTCGCTAAAGCAACACCAGACGGCACAACATTGCTGATCACCGCAAACAATCACACCATTAATCCAACGCTTTTTGCGGATGCCGGATATAAGCTCGCCGATCTCGAGCCTATCGCTGATCTGATGTGGGGCCCAAGCGTTGTGGTCGTGCCAGCCAATTCACCCTACCAATCCTTCGATCAATTGCTCGGGGATGCAAAGAAGCGGCCCAATGCGATCGCCTACGGAAGTGCTGGCATTGGCACTCCTAGCCATATCGCTGGCGAACTCCTTAATCAAGCTGCCGGCATCAAACTGACGCACGCCCCCTATCGCGGCTCTGGTCCGTCCCTTACCGATTTAGCAGGCGGGCAAATCCCCGTGGTGTTGTCTTCGCTCGTCGCGGCAATGCCATTGATCAAGTCAGGAAAGATTCGTCCTCTCGCAGTCACGTCCCAAAAGCGCTGGCGCGGTGCAGAGAGTATCCCCGCGGTATCTGAGTTTGGTTTACCGACCTACGAACACCTCACCTTTATTGCCTTGATGGCACCCAAGGGGCTGAGCGATGCGCAAATTAAATCTCTGAGTGATCACGTCATGACGGCGCTCAAAGACGAAGCCGTGCAAACACGCGTTGCGAGCCTCGGCGGCGAAGTCGGACACATGAATGCTGCCGCCTTCAAGAGTTACATCAATAAAGACTATGAGATTTCTGCAAACATCGTCAAACTGACTGGTATGAAAGCAGAGTAAGCATCGCAATGCTCGGCAGACGAAACCTACGCGGTCCGTCTGCCGATTACATTAACGACCCTTAAACTGTGCAGGGCGCTTTTCCATAAAGGCAGTGCGGCCCTCTTTGAAGTCTTCGCTCGCGAAGCAGTTTTTCACCATCTGTACCGCACGTTCCATATCCTGCTCTTCAGGATGGGCGCACACTTGGCGGATATTGAACTTGCTTGCTGCGACAGTCAGCGGTGCATTTTCACCAATCATCTTGGTGTACTGATCGACGACCGCATCAATCTCACTGCCTGCACACACACGCGATACAAAGCCCATACGCAACGAGTCTGGCGCATCAAAGCGGCGCGCCGTCACAAAAATATCGGTGGCATTCGCGAGCCCGATAATGTCTGTAAAACGTTTGATACCTTTATGGCCATACCCTAAGCCTAACCGTGCGGCAGGCATCCTGAAGGTTGCATCCTCAGAACAGATCCGAATATCACAAGCGGCCGCCAAGCCTAAGCCACCTCCGAAACAAAATCCGCGAATCTTGGCAATCACCGGTTTAGAGCACTCAACCGGAGCGACCATCGAGTCGGCCACCGCATTATCGTAATCATCTTGCGTCTTTGTCGAACTACGCAGCTTGTCGAACTGCGAAATATCTGCACCCGACACAAAGGCTTTCTCGCCCACGCCTGTAATCACAATCACTCTCACCTCTGGATCTGCATCAAAGGCTCGAATCGCTTTAGGCAAGTCCATCCACATCTGAACGGACATGGCGTTCATCTTAGTGGGGTTAGAAATCGTGATCGTGCCTAAGGCACCGTTTTTAGTTGTCAAAATTTCGGCCATGAGGGGCTTCTCCGGTTATAGTTGTTCACATAGTAGTATCCCTTGCAATAAACCTGAAAGCAACTTATAAAACAGCTTCTAGCCCATAAAAAACAACAAGGCTAGACCCATTTTTTGCAATCCTCTTCTGATTCACTTCCAACAAAGCCATGTCAAAAATTCAAGCATCCTCTGCCCTTTCTAATCTCAAAGTTCTAGATATGTCCCGCGTGCGTGCGGGCCCTAACTGCGTGCGTCTCTTAGCCGACTTTGGGGCGGACGTTATCCGGATCGAGCCACCCAAGGGCGTAGACCCCAACGAAGGCATGTTTGCCGCCAATCGCGAAGGGGGTGATTTTCAAAACCTCAACCGGAACAAGCGGGCCATGACCTTGAACTTAAAGAAGCCTGGCGCGCTTGACGTGATGATGCGTCTAGTCAAAACCGCTGATGTGGTCGTCGAAAACTGGCGCCCCGACATCAAAAAGAAATTAGGCGTCGATTACGAATCACTTGCAAAAGTGAATCCACGGATTATCTTAGCGAGTATCTCTGGCTACGGCCAAGAAGGTCCGTACTCGTCACGTCCCGGTTTCGATCAGATCATGCAAGGGATGGGCGGACTGATGTCAGTCACCGGCATCCCTGGCCAAGGCCCCGTGCGTGCAGGACTAGCCGTCGCCGACATGAGCGCAGGCCTCTACGCGGGCATTGGTATTTTGACTGCGCTGCTTGAACGCGAACGTTCAGGGAAAGGCCAGTGGGTACACGCGTCCTTACTGCACGCACAAATCGCCATGATGGATTTTCAAGCTGCGCGCTACCTCAACGAAGGTGACGTCGCAGGCCAAGCAGGTAACGATCATCCTACATCGAGTCCTATGGGCTTGTTTGAGGCGAGCGATGGCGTGTTTAACCTCGGTGCTTCGGGCCAAGGTAACTGGGTGCGTTTGTGCGAGCTGATGCAACACCCAGAGTGGATGAACGACCCTGACTTCGCCAATGAAAAAACTCGCGCGGTGAACCGTGCGAAGTGCAACAAGATATTAAATGAAGTATTCCGCACCAAGACGGTGGAGTATTGGGTTGAAGCGCTAAACAATGCAGGCGTGCCTGCTGGTCCGGTCTACAACGTGCCGCAAATGTTTGCCGATGAACATGTCAAGCAGTCGAACATTTCAAAAATGGTCAATGACAAAAACGGTAAGCAAAAAGGCTTTATCACTCAGCCTGCAGTGTTGGGCCGTACCCCCGCCGATGTCGTGACCACTGCCCCGCAGTGGGGCGAGCACACCGACGAGGTCTTAGGGGAAGTTGGCTACTCAGCCGACGAGATCGCCAAGTTCCGCGAGCAAGGCGTTGTCTAGGCAAATTTCTTTGCCTAGACGCGGCTGCACTTAAGCTTCGTCAACGATGGGGTTGGACAATACACCAATCCCATCGATTTCAATTTCAATCGTATCGCCTTGCTGCATGAACACGGGCGGCTTCCGGGCATAGCCCACGCCGGCTGGCGTTCCAGTGATGATCACATCACCCGGCTCCAGAGTCATACACTCCGTAATCAACACCAGAGTTT
>CANFEI010000233.1 GCA_947445495.1 Alcaligenaceae bacterium | reverse complement strand
ACGATAAGTCTTCAAGCAGCTTTTCCATAACGGTATACAGGCGACGCGCACCAATATTCTCTGTGCGCTCGTTGACTTCAAAAGCGAGCTCAGCCAAGCGTGCGACCCCTTCTTCGGTGAAAGTCAGTTGCACGTCCTCAGTCGCAAGTAGTGCGGTGTACTGCTTCGTGAGTGAGGAATCGGTGTCACAGAGAATACGCACAAAGTCTTTGGCTGTGAGCGATTCAAGTTCAACGCGAATCGGAAACCGTCCCTGCAATTCAGGAATCAAGTCTGACGGCCGCGATAAATGAAACGCGCCAGATGCAATAAAAAGAATATGGTCGGTGCGAATCATGCCGTACTTCGTCGTGACCGTCGTTCCTTCGACCAGTGGCAACAGGTCGCGTTGCACGCCTTGGCGCGATACATCGGCACCACCGGTTTCTTGACGGGTCGCGATTTTGTCGATCTCGTCCAGAAACACAATGCCGTGCTGTTCGACTTTGTTGATCGCAATTGTTTTGAGGTCGTCTTCATTGATGCGTTTGGAGGCTTCTTCTTCGACGAGAAGTTTGAAGGCTTCCTTGACGGTCATCTTACGCAATTTCTTTTTATCTTGCGACAGTCCGGCGAACATGCCCTTGAGCTGTTCGGCCATGTCTTCCATGCCAGGTGGCGTCATGATGTCCATCTTAGGCATTGTCTGCGCGACGTCGATTTCAATTTCTGTGGCATCAAGCTGCCCTTCACGCAAACGTTTGCGAAAGGTTTGGCGCGTCGCGTTTTCTTCGCGTAGGGGTGAGCCATCTGCCGCTCGAGGTGGAGCGAGCAGGACATCCAGAATACGGTCTTCGGCGGAATCTTCGGCCAAGGTGCGCACACGTTTCATTTCTTGTTCACGTGTTTGTTTGATGGCGATTTCAGCGAGGTCACGAATAATCGTGTCGACATCACGGCCCACATAGCCGACCTCAGTGAATTTGGTTGCTTCGATTTTGATGAAGGGTGCATCAGCGAGCTTGGCTAAGCGACGGGCGATCTCAGTTTTGCCAACGCCGGTTGGTCCGATCATCAGAATATTTTTTGGATGAATCTCACTGCGCAGGGGTTCGGCAACTTGCTGACGGCGCCAGCGGTTGCGCAACGCGACAGCGACCGAACGCTTGGCCTTTTGTTGGCCGACAATATTCTTGTCAAGTTCGGACACGATTTCACTCGGGGTCATCGATGAGGCGGACATGGTGATTCCAGCTATTCCAGTGTTTCAATCAGATGTTGCTGATTGGTATAGATGCAGAGGTCGCCCGCGATCTCGAGCGACTGTTTGACGATATCGTGTGGCGAAAGCTCAGTGTGACGCAGCAGTGCCATGGCGGCTGATTGGGC
The DNA here is from genome assembly GCA_947445495.1 of Alcaligenaceae bacterium. The sequence goes on along the minus strand of CANFEI010000233.1, from coordinate 2,024 downwards.
ATAAGCACCGCCCGAGCCAATCGCGGCCAAACCGTTTTCGGGCTCTAGTACGTCACCGTTGCCTGTCAGCACAAGGGTGTGTTCACGATCGGCCACGATCAGCATGGCTTCGAGCCGACGCAGCACCCGATCGGTACGCCAGTCGCGTGTCAGCTCCACGGCGGCACGCATCAGGTGCCCCTGATATTTTTCGAGTTTGCCTTCAAAGCGCTCTTGTAGCGTAAACGCATCCGCAGTCGCGCCTGCGAAACCGGCCAGAATTTTGTCGTGATAAAGACGACGAATTTTACGTGCCGTCCCTTTGATGATGATGTTGCCAAGCGTGACCTGGCCATCGCCACCCAATGCGACTTGGTTGCCGCGTCGCACGCAAACGATGGTGGTGCCGTGAAACTGTTCCATATATACACTCTAGAGAGAACAAGGGCACACTCTAGATGATTGGAGTGTGCCCAGTTGGCGATGATTCGTAAAAGCGGAAACTAAACGCTGACTTTTAATCCCCAAACATCTTTTGACGCATTTCGCGACGCTCTTGCGCTTCGAGCGACAGCGTGGCGGTTGGGCGTGCCAGCAAACGACGCAGACCAATGGGCTCACCGGTTTCGTCGCACCAGCCATACTCCCCTGAGTCGATGCGTGCAATGGACTGTTGTACTTTCTTGAGTAGCTTGCGCTCGCGGTCGCGGGTGCGTAACTCAAGCGCATGCTCTTCTTCGATCGTCGCGCGGTCAGCGGGATCGGGTACGAACTGTGTTTCTCGCAGATGCTCGGTCGTGGCGCCCGCATTGCTTAGGATTTCTTGTTCGAGTTGGCGCAGGCGGTCACGGAAGAAACCAAGCTGACGCTCGCTCATGTATTCTGATTCGGGCATGCGCAGCAGTTCGCTTTCTGTGGGGAGATTGTTTTCAGACAAGTCGCCAGCGTTAAAAGGCTTTTTCTTGGCCGCTTTTGTTTGGACAGCGGGCGCTACTTTGACAGGAGTGGACTTCGCCGCGGCCTTGACTGCAGGTTTTGCCAGTTTTTTCGCGGCAGGAGCTTTGGGAGCGGGCTGTTTGGCGGGTGCGGGTTTGGCAGCCACAGCACTCTTTGCGGGTGCGGACGGCTTTTTCGTTACGGCGGCTTTGGTGGGGGCGGTGGCTTTGCTTGCGCTCGCCTTGCCTGCTACGGGTTTTGCTGCCTTGGTTGCCATAAAGGACTCCATAAAATAAATTCTGCGCGCAGGCGCAGAGGTACTACTTCGCTAGGCACTGCTCCAGACCTTTGGTAAAGATCTCTTGGGGCAGCTTGCGTCCGATGAAAACCATTTTGGTGGATTTCTTTTCGTTAGCGAGCCACGGTTTGCCAGGCTCGGCACCCATCAACATGTGCACGCCTTGAAATAACATGCGCTTGTTGATGCCTTTCATGTACAAAATACCTTTGTAACGCAGCAGATCGGGGCCATAGACTTGCACCACGCCGCCTAAAAATTCTTCTAAGCGCTCCGGGTCGAAAGGCTTGTCTGACTTGAATACAAATGCGCCAATGGAGTCATCGTGCGCAGGTTTGGGGTGATGATGATCAGGGTGCGAGCAGTTCGCATGATCGTGGTCATGGTCATGGTGGTGATCATGGTCGTGATGGTGATCATGCTCGTGGTCATGATCATGATCATGTGCGGCATCCGGATGTTCGTTGGCCAGAAACTGGGGGTCGATATCCAGAATCGTATTGAGGTTAAATCCGCTGATGTCCAGAATTTGCTTGAGATCTGTTTCACCGAAATTGACGACTTCAATGGAAGCACGCGGGTTCATGTGCACGATGCGACGGCGCAGGGCCGCAAAGTCGGCATCTGAGACCAGATCTTTTTTGGAGACGAGGATGCGATCGGCAAAGCCGACCTGCTTTTGTGCTTCTTCCTGGTGGTCTAGCGTTTCCATACCGTGTTTAGCGTCAACGATTGTGACGACCGCATCCAGGCGGTAGTACTCAGCGATATCGTCGTCCATGAAAAAGGTCTGGCAGACAGGGCCTGGGTT
>CANFEI010000232.1 GCA_947445495.1 Alcaligenaceae bacterium | reverse complement strand
GGGATGCGCCACATGTCGTGCATACGCGTGCGTGGCACACCCTTTGCAAGCATTGCTCGGTCGACTAGCCAGTCAGGTTGCGGATAACTCCCTACGACGGTCGTGGGGAGTAACTGCGGTGAATCATTAGAGCTCATGCTAGTCGACCTTTGCTTCGTTGATTAGTTAACTTTTGCGCCAGAGTCTTTAACGAGTTTGGTCCACTTAACAAGCTCTGTGGCCATGAATGCGTTGAAGTCTTTCTGGTTCATTGGTGTGACGATCACGCCGATATCGACGAGTCGTTTTTGCATATCGGGGTCTTTCAGGAATTGCAACGTCGCTTTCTCAAGTTTGTCGACGATATCCTGAGGCATACCCGCAGGACCCGCTAAGCCCCACCATGGGCGAATGTCGTAGCCTTTCACGGTATCGCCGATTGGTGGAACATCTGGAGCAATCGGACTGCGCTCGGATGTTGCGACACCCATCGCCTTGAGACGGCCTGATTTGACGTGCGGATAAATCACCGGGACGTGGTAGAACGACATGGCGATTTCACCTGCGAGCAAGTCGGTTAACCCTTGTGTAACTTGCTTGTAGGGGATGTGTTGAATATCAATGCCCGTCATGGTTTTGAGCAACTCGCCCGCCATGTGAGGCGAAGTCCCCGAGCCTGCTGACATATAGGTGAGCTTGCCGGGGTTGGCCTTCGCGTAGGCGATTAGTTCAGCCATATTGTTCACTGGGATCTTTGGGTTCACGACCAACATATTGGGTGCAGCCACCATCAAAGTGATGTGCGTGAAATCTTTGATTGGATCAAAAGGAATCTTGCCATAGAGGGCAGGGTTCGTTGCATGGGTGGCACTCGTTGAAAACGTGAGCGTGTAGCCATCGGGTGCCGAGCGAGCAACAGACTCGGCCGAGATGTTGCCACCGGCGCCTGCCTTGTTGTCGACCACGACGGTCTGCCCTAAGATTTCGCCAAGTTTCTGTGCGTAAAGACGCGCGATCACGTCTGTGGTCGTGCCAGCGGAGTAGGGCACCACAAATTTGATGGGTTTGTTTGGGTATGTTTGTGCTTGAGCGTGTGCGCTTGTTACTGCGACAACGCCGCACAAGCTCAGCAGTGCTGTGCTAATCAGGCGATTGATTCGTCCATTGAGAAAAATAGTAGACATGCTTGCTCCTTGGTTTGTTGTTGGAGTTGTATTGCCCTGCATTTAACAAATAGAGTGTATCGTTTGTCAGAGCCCTTCGGAGAGATCTGCATCTAGAGGTCAACCCTAGATTGACAATCTCCCCGCTCGGGGAATTATTTTTACGTTAAAACGATATCGTATTGTTCTTGCGTGTAGCCGGGCGAGACTTCCAGCGAGATCTTTTTCTCGATAAAGTCCCCTAGCATGGCAAGATGCTGACTTTCCTCCTCCAGAAACAAGTCAATGACGTCTTGCGATGCAAGGATGCGGAACTCGCGCGGGTTGAATTGGCGGGCTTCGCGCAAAATCTCACGCAAAATCTGATAGCAAATGCTGCGGTTCGTGCGGACATTGCCTCGGCTTTGGCATGTGGGGCATGGTTCGCACATTTGATGCGCCAGTGAGTCGCGTGTGCGTTTGCGTGTCATCTCGACCAGGCCGAGCTGGGTAAAACCATCGACAGTCATGCGTGTTCGATCGCTTGCCAGCGTCTTGTTGAGTTCGGCGAGCACCGCATCGCGGTGCGTGGCATCGTCCATATCGATGAAGTCCAGAATGATGATGCCGCCAAGGTTGCGCAGGCGTAGTTGTCGTGCGATGGCTTGGGCCGCCTCCAAGTTTGTCTTGAAGATCGTATCGTCAAAATTGCGCCCGCCGACAAAGCCACCCGTGTTGACGTCGACAGTCGTCAGTGCTTCCGTTTGATCGATGATTAAGTAGCCGCCGGACTTGAGGTCGACGCGGCGTGATAACGCGCGAATAATTTCTTCTTCGATGTTGGCCGTGTCGAACAGCGGGCGTTCGCTACTGTAGTGAGTAATACGCTCTGCAACCGAAGGAGTGTAGATGTCTGCCCAAGTCCTGAGTTCGGCGCAGACACTGCGTGAATCAACCAAAATTTGTCCGGTGAGCGGGGACACCATGTCGCGCAGGACGCGTTGTGCCAACGTCAGGTCTTGATGCAAGAGGCTCGTGACGGGCAGTGTGCGAGCGGCTTGTTGGACACTTCCCCAAAGTTTTTTCAGATAGGCGAGGTCAGCGCGCAGCTCATCGTCGGTGGCACCCTCCGCTTGCGTGCGGACGATAAAGCCGCCAGTCTCGTCGCTTGGTACAAGCGCTTGGACCCTGTCGCGTAGCACCTGTCGCTCTGCCTCTGAGCCAATCTTTTGCGATATCCCAATGTGAGGTTCGTGTGGCAGGTAGACCAACATACGGCCAGCGATGCTGATTTGGGTGGATAGCCGGGCGCCCTTGGTGCCCAACGGATCTTTGATGACTTGCACCATGAGGCTCTGGCCTTCAAAGATCAGTTTTTCGATTGGGGTGGGGGTGACGCCTAGCGCGCGTTCACTGCGGTTCTCTCGCAGGTCTGCGATATGAATGAAGGCCGCGCGCCCGAGTCCAATCTCAACGAAAGCGCTCTGCATGCCGGGCAGGACGCGCACCACTTTGCCGAGGTAGATATTGCTCACTTGGCCCCGTTGAATGCTGCGCTCAAGGTGCAGTTCTTGCACTGCGCCTTGCGCCACGAGAGCCACGCGTGTCTCAAAGGGCGTTACGTTGATCAGAATGTCTTCAGTCATGCGGATTCTCTGCGAGGTAGTATGTCAAACTTCGTGCTATAGTAGCGGGCTTGGCTGAGTGGTTTGAAGTTCAATATTTTTCTGTTTTCTAAGTAATGCTTTGATGTAATGCCTAGAAAGGGCTTTGATGTAATGCCTAGAAAGGTGCTTGAAAGGGCACTTAGAAGCAATGCTGTCGTGCTGTTTTGGTGATTTTTACGAAAACAAAGCCCGCTTCGTTTGACACAGATAAAAAAGTCCTTCATAATCTCGCCTCTCTGCTTGTGACGGTTTTCTTACAAGCAGTGCGTAGTTCCTTGCTCTTTAAAAATTTGACAACCGATAAGTGTGGGCGCTTGATACGCGTAGCGCAGGTCACGTAGCTGTAACAGGCTGCTGTGATTGCAAACGAAATCAAGTGCTCACTTGAAGTGAAAGAGTAATGTCTCTGGGGGTTAAAGCCTAGAGACAAAACGAAGTCACTTCCTTTGAGCAGCGACGTATAACCGGCCCGGGCTTTGGCTTGGGTCATGGAAATACGATTTATACAGAGATTAAACTGAAGAGTTTGATCCTGGCTCAGATTGAACGCTAGCGGGATGCCTTACACATGCAAGTCGAACGGCAGCGCGGACTTCGGTCTGGCGGCGAGT
>CANFEI010000231.1 GCA_947445495.1 Alcaligenaceae bacterium | reverse complement strand
TCCTGGGCGGTGGGTTGGTCGCGGGTGCCGTTGTGTTGATCGGTGGAGATCCAGGGATTGGAAAGTCAACGCTCTTGCTTCAGGCTTTGGTGGCGATGTCTGGCGCTTCGCGCGTGTTGTATGTGACGGGAGAGGAGTCGGCCGAGCAGGTAGCGCTGCGTGCGCGTCGCTTGGGCCGATCGGGTGGTTCGGTCGATTTGTTTGCGGAAATTCGTCTCGAGGCCATTCAGGCGGCTCTTTTAGAGCAAAAGCCTGCTGTGGCGGTGATCGATTCCATTCAAACCGTTTACTCCAGTGAACTGAGTGCGGCACCCGGGTCGGTGTCTCAGGTAAAAGAATGTGCCGCTCAATTGACGCGTTTGGCCAAGCAGGCAGGTATTCCGATTGTGATGATCGGCCATGTCACGAAAGACGGTACCCTTGCGGGTCCCCGCGTGCTAGAGCATATTGTGGATACTGTTCTGTACTTTGAGGGTGATACGCATTCGTCCTTTCGTTTAGTACGTGCCTTCAAGAACCGTTTTGGTGCGGTCAACGAGTTAGGCGTTTTTGCCATGACAGATCGTGGCTTAAAGGGAGTTGCCAACCCTTCCGCGCTCTTTTTGTCGCAACACTCTGCGCAAGTGTCTGGGTCCTGCGTGATGGCTACCCAAGAGGGGACCCGTCCCTTGCTGGTAGAAATACAAGCCTTGGTTGATACAGCGCATGTCCCGAATCCTCGCCGCTTGTCCGTGGGCCTAGAGGGCAACCGCCTCGCAATGTTGTTGGCCGTACTGAATCGGCATGCGGGCGTGTCAACAGCTGATCAAGACGTTTTTGTCAACGCAGTCGGTGGGGTCCGTATTACAGAACCCGCTGCCGATTTGGCTGTTTTGCTGGCGATCATTTCGTCTTTGCGGGATAAGCCGTTACCCAAAGGGCTGTTTGCATTTGGCGAGGTCGGACTCGCTGGCGAAGTGCGCCCCGCCCCGAGGGGGCAGGAGCGTCTGCGTGAAGCGGCCAAGCTCGGCTTCTCGATTGCAATCATTCCCAAAGCGAATGCGCCACGACAGGCGATCGAAGGTCTCGAAGTCTGGGGGGTCGATCGATTGCAGGATGCCTTGGATCGTTTGCGCGCATGAAGACCTTACAACTGATTCTTAAGCAATGTTGGCGCGACGCGCGTGCGGGCGATTTGCGTCTACTTGCGTTGGCGGTACTGATTGCTGTGGCGGCAGTCACCAGCGTTGGATTTTTGGCCGATCGCGTTGGCCGCGCGCTTGAACGCGACGCTGTACAAATGCTGGGTGCCGATCTCGTGGTGGAATCGTCAAACGCCATACCGGATAGTTGGTTGTCGCGGGCGCAAGCGAGCGGGTTACGCACGGTGCGCAGTTGGCAGTTTCCTTCGATGGTGGGGGGAGATAGCGGTCTGATGCTCGCGTCGTTAAAAGGCGTGGAGTCTGGCTATCCGCTACGTGGCGCCTTGCGCACGGTCACCGTCTTGGGCGGCCCAGAGCTCACCACGACGACTGCCCCTGAAATTGGGCAAGTCTGGGTAGATCCACAAATCCTGGCTCTGACCGGATTAAAAATTGGACAAACCCTGAAAGTCGGAGACCTGAAACTCACGATTGCTCGCGCGATCGCGTATGAGCCCGACCGTGGACCTCAGTTTGTCAATCTTGCGCCGCGTGTCATGTTGCGTGCAGAAGATTTATCACGCGCTGGCCTGATTACAACGGGAAGCCGCATTGCGTATGCCTTGCTCATTGCTGGAAATGATGCCGACGTTGAGCGCTATCGTGACTGGCTTGATTCGGTGATGCGTTCGGGACAAAAGATTCTCACTGTCGAGTCAGGTCGTCCGGAAATCCGTCGCTCCCTCGATCGCGCACAGCAGTTCCTTTCCTTGGTGGCGATGCTGGCTGTCTTAATTGCTGCCGTGGCTGTCGCGCTTGGTGCACGTCGGTTTGGTCAGCGACATCGCAATAGTGTCGCCATGATGCGCTGTTTAGGTGCGACGCAGCGGCAAGTGTCCACAATTTTGATTGGTGAATTTGTTGTTGTGGGTGTGACCGCCTCGCTCGTCGGGTGTGTGGTCGGGTGGTTTGTTCAAATGGCTGGCGTCGGGTTACTGGCGGGCTTAGTCGGTGCGGAGTTACCCAGCGCGGGATGGATGCCTGCTGCCCAGGGGCTCTTTGCGGGTTTATGGTTGTTATTGGCATTCGCCTGGCCGCCGTTGCACGCCTTGCGACACGTACCACCATCGCAAGTGTTGCGGACCCAAGCGCTTCCTATTCCATTGCAAAGCTGGTTGGGTTATGCGCTGGGCCTCGGAGGGTTCTTGGTGTTGATGTGGTGGGTCGCCCAAGACATCAAACTCGGTGCCGGGCTTGCGGCTGGTTTTGTGGCGGCTGCTGGGATATTTGCTTTAGTGAGTCTGACCTGTCTTTGGTTCTTGGGTAAATGTCGCGTGCATCTCGATGCCTTCCCTGTCTTGCGCTTTGCGCTTGCGGGCGTCATCCGCCGACGTGGAGCAACAGTGGCCCAAACCAGTGCGTTGGCGATCGGCATGATGGCAATTTTGTTGCTGGCGATCGTTCGTACAGATTTGTTGGCGGGATGGCAACGCACGCTTCCGGCTGATGCCCCTAATCGTTTTTTGATTAACGTCCAAACTGATCAGGTCGATGAGGTGCGGCGCGCGTTATCGAAGGAAGGGCTAGAGGCCGTGCAGCTTTCGCCGATGATTCGCGGCAGACTGATTGCTCGCAACGCAACCGCTTTGAGTGCCGCAGACTATACCGATGCCCGTGCCCAGCGTTTGGTTGAGCGAGAGTTCAATTTGTCCTATGCAAGCAAGCTTCCAGAGATCAGCCAAATCGTAGCGGGTCGCGACCTAGATGCTAAGGCGCGCGAGGTCTCTCTTGAGCTGAGTCTGGCGAAGTCCTTGCGCCTAAAGCTTGGCGATACGCTTGAGTTCGATGTGGCTGGAGAGTCCGTCAAAGTAGTAGTGACGAGTTTGCGCAGGGTAGATTGGGATTCCATGCGTGCCAACTTCTTTGCGATTTTGACTCCTGCAGCGTTAGCCGAGGCCCCCCAAACTTGGATGACCGCATTTTATTTGCCTCCTGAGGGCACACGCACCACACAAGAGTTACTCGAGCGCTTTCCGAATCTGACGGTGTTTGATGTGGGCGCGATTCTGAGCCAGTTACAGAGCATCCTCGACAAAGTGGCTGTGGCCGTGCAGGGATTGTTTGTCTTTTCTTTGCTTGCTGGAGCGGTGGTCTTAGCGGCTGCGTTGACGGCGACGCGCGATGAGCGCGTCCGTGAAGCGGCCCTTCTGCGGGCGTTTGGCGCATCGCGGCGTCAACTAGCAGGTGCGATGCGCTCTGAATTGTTGGCGGTTGGTGCGCTAGCGGGTGTGTTGGC
>CANFEI010000230.1 GCA_947445495.1 Alcaligenaceae bacterium | reverse complement strand
GGATCAGTTCGCCGCCGTAGGCTTTAACGCCTAGACGTTTCGATTCTGAGTCGCGACCGTTGCGGGTAGAGCCCCCGCCTTTTTTCTGTGCCATTTTTTACTCCTGATGCTTTTCCGTGATTCGATAAAATAGGCAATTAAGCCTTGATTTCACCAATGAGAATCTCGGTGTAGTTTTGACGGTGGCCCTGATGCTTCTGATAGTGCTTGCGACGACGCATCTTGAAGATCGTGACCTTGGCATGGCGTCCTTGCGCAAGAACTGTAGCTTTGACCACTGCGCCAGCCACAAGCGGAGTGCCAATCTTTAATTGGTCACCTTCGCCTACGGACAACACCTGGTCTAGCGTAATCTCTTGCCCAATGTCTGCCGGTATCTGTTCTATTTTAAGTTTTTCGCCAGTAGCAATGCGATACTGCTTGCCACCAGTTTTTACGACCGCGTACATGGGTTAACCTCTTGTTTTAGTGCAAATGGAATCCCGGCAAAACGCCGAGCCAGACATAATAGCGTCTAACCACTTGAAAGTCAAAAGAAAGTTCTGTGTATAAGCTCTCAAATCTGCTGGCCCTCGTGGCTAAAGACATGGCTGAAGTCGATGCTGTGATCCGTTCTCGCCTCAATTCCGAGGTTGTGCTGATTCGCACGATTGGCGATTACATTATTGGGGCGGGCGGCAAACGTATGCGCCCGGCCTTGGTTTTGCTGGTGGCCCAGGCCCTAGGGTACCGGGGAAACCACCAGCATTTGATGGCTGCGGCGGTCGAATTTATCCACACGGCGACTCTGTTGCACGACGATGTCGTCGACGAATCGGCCCTGAGACGGGGTCGTAGCACCGCCAATGCGGTGTTTGGGAATGCTGCGAGTGTCTTAGTGGGGGATTATCTGTATTCCCGCGCTTTTGAGATGATGGTCGACATCGATGACATGCGGATTATGCAGATTATGTCGGGCGCCACGACGGTGATCGCCGAGGGCGAAGTGCTCCAGCTGATGAATGTCCATGACCCGGACGTCTCTGAAGCACGTTATTTGCAGGTCGTGCGGTTTAAAACCGCCAAACTATTCGAGGCTGCTGCCGAAGCGGGGGCGGTGCTCGCCGGTGCGGCCCCTGCCCAACGCGAAGCGGCTGCCGCTTACGGCCGGCATATTGGGACGGCTTTCCAGCTAGTCGACGATGTGCTTGATTACAGTGGTGACGTGGGGGCGTTAGGTAAAAACGTCGGCGATGATCTAAGAGAAGGCAAGCCCACTTTGCCCTTGATTCGCGTTCTAGAAGTTGGTACTCACTCTCAAAGAGAGCTCGTTAGACAAGCTATTGAGCAAGGCGAGGCGGACTTTGATGCGGTTGCGCAAGCGATCCATGATACCGGTGCACTCGAGCACGCCCAGCGCTGCGCGGTGGCTGAGGCTGACATGGCCCGCCAGGCCTTGAATACCTTCCCCGCCTCTGAGGCTAAATCTGCCTTGCTATCTTTTTGTGCGTTTGCGACAGAACGGGATCGTTAAACCGGTGTCCTGATTGCAGCCTTGTCGAAGGCTGAGCGCTCAGCGCGTGACGGCTACTGCATGTGCCGAGCGATGTGGAAACTAGCCACCGCGGGGAGCAGCAGTAGGTAGAAGACGACCGCGTGGCGCATCGAACCTATCCTAGGGGCGGTCGTTGCAAAGCGCATCACATAGACTGCTTTATATCCCCACGTTTCAATGCACCCCAATTAGCGCACAATTCGATGTGGGGGGGGTGTAGATCAGCTTGTTATCGGTTCAGGAAACCACGAAAAAATGTTGCAGTGTTTATTGCAAGCGTTTCGTAGTGGTAGCCGCCCTCTTGAACGATCACGGTCGGCAGTGCCAGTCCGGCAATTTCTTTGCCGAGTTTACCGAAGCCTTCTGTGGTGACAGCGACTTTGGATTGGGGATCATCTTTGTACACATCAAAGCCGAGCGAAAATACCAGGGCGTCGGGTTTGAATGTGCGTAAAGCATTCAATGCACGAGTAACGTTTTCGAAAAATACTTTTTCAGACGATCCGTGTGGCATAGGGAGGTTGAGGTTGAAACCTTCACCCTTCATCGTGCCGCGCTCGTCATCAAAGCCAGCCGTCGCGGGATAAAAATTAGTAGGATCCCCGTGCACAGAGATATAAAACACATCTTCGCGTCCGTAAAAAATCTCTTGAACGCCTTGGCCGTGATGCATATCGGTGTCCAGGATCACAACGCGCTGGTACTTGCTGCGTAAGAGCTCCGCAGCAATCGCGGCATTGTTGAGGTAGCAAAATCCGCCTGCGGCATCCTTGCGGGTATGGTGTCCTGGCGGACGGCATAGCGCATAGGCACTCGGGTCACCTGCAAGCACCGCGTTTGTGGCGGCGATCGCCGACTGAGCGCCCCAGTAAGAAGATGTCCAGGTATGTGCACCCACGGGTGCGCTGCCGTCGGCTAAATAGCGGCCCGCCTCGCCCAGAATCCCACGTAGCGCATTCGGTTCGCGCACAAAAACATTGGGGATGACTTCGTTGCCCCAGTCTTGCCCGACCTCCTTCCATCGTTGATGCGCGGTTTGTAGAAAGTGCAAATATTTTGGATCATGCACGGCAAGCAGCGGTGCCATGCCCGCATCCCTTGGCTCCGTCACTGGCAGGTTCAGCTGTGCTAAGCCCTTCAATATTTGCGTGGAGCGTTGCGGCACTTCTTGGGGTTCTCGCATCTGCCCCCTCGAAAAATAAGTCGTCGGGTGATGCAGCTGCTGATTGGGGTGAAAGAAAGATTTCATCAAAGGACCTTACCTGTTTTTTTTGATCATCATACCTACCAAGTTCGGACGTGTCGATTCAGTCTGAAGATATCGTGCGTGCTATTCCAAGATCGAGGGGCGGCTACTGAGCGGCCGTTAACTCCACGCCTTTAATCATCAAGCGGTACAGAAAGCGTTTTTGTTCAGGATCATAATCAGCGTTTGCCTGATGCATCACTGCCTGGTTATCCCAAATGACCAGGTCACCCGCCTGCCACTGATGGCGATACTCGTAGCGTGCGTGCGTCGCATGCTGGTATAGATCTTCGATCAAGGCGTAAGCCTCGTCAGCGGGCATGCCGTCAATACCTTCCATACGGCCTGTGTTCAGATATAGAGCGGGTCGGCCACTCCCCGGATGGCGAATCACGAGAGGTTGTCGTGCTGTTGGAATTTTCGCGAGATCCTCGGCACTTAGCTTAGTGAGCTCGCGCGGGCTGCGGCTGCTCTGATGCACATGTAGTGACCGCAGATCCTTAATCGTTTCTTTCAGCTGGGCAGACAAGTCGTCATAGGCTTGTCTGACATCGACGAATTGCGTATCGCCACCCGTTGGAGGGATCTGTAGCGCATGCAGCGTTGTCGCTTTTGGCGGGCAACGGTCATTAGAGTGGTC
>CANFEI010000229.1 GCA_947445495.1 Alcaligenaceae bacterium | reverse complement strand
TTCTTTGCTATCGAAGAGCGCGTTGAAATTGCCCGCGAAGTATTGGGCCACTATCCCAACGTTAAGGTGGCGAGCTTTGCTGGCCTACTCAAAGATTTCGTGCGGGAGCAAGACGGACGTGTGATTGTTCGCGGCCTGCGCGCGGTGTCCGACTTTGAATACGAGTTTCAAATGGCCGGTATGAATCGCCATTTGCTTCCGGAAGTGGAAACCTTGTTCATGACACCGTCGGATCAGTACCAGTTTATTTCGGGTACGATTGTGCGTGAAATCGCCGAGTTGGGCGGGGATGTCAGCAAATTTGTATTTCCGTCGGTCGACCGCTGGCTGCAAGCCAAAGCGAAAGAGCGTCGCGAACAAAACGCTGCAGCACCCAAAGCGTAATCCCAAGCGGGATTACGTCGGACCTCTTTTAGGACCTTTATGGCCTTACGCATCACCGACGAGTGCATCAATTGCGACGTGTGCGAGCCACAATGTCCCAATGATGCCATCTCGATGGGCGAAGAGATCTACATCATTGATCCTGCCTCTTGCACGGAATGCGTCGGTCATCACGGCGAACCTCAGTGCAAGGTTGTGTGTCCCGTTGAGTGCATTGAAATCCATCCGCAATGGAAAGAAGGCCAGGACGCCCTGATGGCTAAGTATCGCGTCCTGACCGCGGTAAACACAGCAAAAATTTAACTCCGTCGAAAAGCTTACCCTTGCGGCCAAACGGGTTGTTTCCTGTCGGGATGAATTTTGACAAAGCGGCATGATTGTCCGAGCGCTTTGCTGAACCAAACTGCGGCCACCTCACCCTCATCGATGACCACAACGGGCCGCTTGGCGATCGTTGCTTGACGATTGACGCTGTCATCGTCCTCGATCACATCTAAGGGGATATCCATGCGCAGCATCCCCGGCGCACGCAGCACCAAGGCACCCATTTTTAAATCGACCGTCACGTCTGACAACTTTGGGCAGGCCTGGGCCGTTAACCACTCGCCCTGCGCATCGATCACCATCCAGCGATGGTGGTAATCGCCCGCTAGCCTGTGGTCTGTGCCAGTACAACCGGCCACTGGAAAAAATTTCGCTTGTGTCATATCGCTAAGTTCCAAAGATTTCACGCTGCCGACACTTTAGCGCATCCCATCATACAAAAAATAGTTGAGGCGGCTCGTGCGAAAGCGCATTTACGGTACTCGCCGAGAAATAACAAGCCTAGGGTTTTCCTGAGCTGTCTTTTCTTGACAAAAACTAAGTAAAAACGTCCTATAGAGGGTAGTTCAAAACACATAACTATCATCTGAACACTACGGGAGACAAAAGATGAGTGCAACTTCAACATCGAGTTCAAAGACGGCTCTTCGCCGCAAATTGTTAAAAGGTGCCGCCGCAACTGCCGGCATGGCCGTCTTGGGTTCCCCGGCAATCTCACTCGCGCAGAACAAGACCATCCGTATCGGTATGCCCACGATTCTATCGGGTCGTGTGGCCATGCTTGGCATCTCCTCGCGCAACGCCGTCGCGCTTGAAGTTGAGAAATTTAACGCAGCGGGTGGCTTAGGCGGACGCATGATCGAAATGGTCGTGCGCGATTCCAAAGGCCAGCCCCAAGAAGCAGCACGCGTTGCCCGCGAACTGATTACCGGCGACGGCTGTGAAATGATTTTGGATGCGGAAGCGTCTTCAGGCGCCTTTGCTGTGCATGAAGTGGCAAAAGATTTGGGTGTGCTGGTCGTGCACACCTGCTCAGAGACATCGTCACTGACTGCAGATCCAAAATTGCGTTTCCCAACGGCGTTCCGTTCCGCGCGACAAGGCATCCACGATGCAATCGTTGGTGGGTCCTATGGCGCCGAGGTTGCTAAACGTCTCAAACTCAACCGCTGGATGAGTATCTCGCCCGACTATGCCTATGGCCGCGACACCACGGCGGAATACTTTGAATATCTCAAACACTTCAACAAAGACATTGAAGTCGTCGGTCAAGTTTGGCCCAAGCTCTTTCAAGCGGACTACAGCGAAAACATTACACGCCTCGTTCAAGGCAAACCGCAGGCGCTTTACTCTGCGCTGTGGGGTGGCGACATGACTTCGTTTATCGATCAAGCAGGCATCTACGCTCTATTTAAAGACAAGCAATTCTTTTCGCCAAACTTAGCCGAATATGCGGTGTTGACGGCGGTCAAGAGCGTTCCACCAAACATGCACTCAGGCAACCGCTACCTGCGTAGCTTTCCAAACACCCCGGCTAACAATGCGTGGGCCGATGCCTATCAAGCAAAGTTCAAAGAGCTCGCACTGAACTGGTCTTGGGAAAACTCTGCCGGCATTAACCTCATCATGACCGCAATGAAAAAAGCCAATAGTTCTGACAGCAAAAAAATTGCTGAAGCGATGCGCGGCTTAAAAATTGACTCGCCTTTCGGCGCCGACGGTACGCTCACCATGCGGGCTGAAGACCACACGTTGGTGAACTACGCCATTGGCTACGGCTCGCTCACCAACAAAGAGCCCTACATGACCAATCAAGTCAACGGCAAATGGGCTCAAATTTATGAACTCGAAGCCGAATGGAAGAAGCGTAAAGGCTGGGCATAAGCCCCGCTGCTCTTTACACTGAAGTAGACGGGGTCTCTGCCATGTTGATTGGCAGAGACCCCTTTCGTATCGAGCGCAGGTCTTGTTAACACTCGCCCTCATTGTGTAACACTTTGGTATTACTCGGAGACATCTTTGGATCCCACCGCACTATTCGAATGCCTCTCGTCCATTTCTTGCATCGTCACACAGACCAGCACCGGTCTTATCGTGGGCGCCCTACTCTTTTTAGTCGCCGCCGGTCTGACGCTCATCTTCGGCGTATTGGGCGTCATTAATTTTTCGCATGGCTCGTTTTACATGCTTGGCGCCTATATTGCGCTCTCCGCTTATCGCCTCACCGATAGTTACTTGCTTGCAGCGCTGATCGCGGGGCTTGGAGTGGGCCTCTTTAGTCTGGTCTTCGAGCGCTTTTTCATGCGTCGTGTCTACAACGCCGATGTTCTGCTGCAACTGCTGGTCTGCTATGCCTTCATTTTGATTCTTGATGATGCCGTCAAAATTATTTGGGGCCATGAATTTCAGTCTATGGGCATGCCAGCCGCTTTTCAAACCCCCCCTCTCTTTATTGGCGGGGGCATCGTGCCGGTCTTCTACGTGTTCATGATGAGTGCTGCTGGCGTTATCGGCGCAATCATGTGGTACGTTCTGACACGTACGCGCATCGGGAAGATCGTGCGTGCCGCCGCCCACAATCCCACAATGACATCCGTACTTGGTCTAAATACCACTTGGATTTACGCGGGCGTTTTCGTGTTCGGTGGCGCTTTAGCCGGACTTGCTGGCGCGCTTGCCGCGCCGGTTCGCTCGATGTCTGCGGGAATGGGCT
>CANFEI010000228.1 GCA_947445495.1 Alcaligenaceae bacterium | reverse complement strand
CATCGCACCTTCTTGAGCTGCCATCAGTCCACCAGCCTGAGAACCAGCGATGCCCAACGCGTGTTGCGTGTGCAACGCATCGAGCCCAAGCATCGACGCAGCGCTCGCCGCAGCGACAAACACACCTGAGGCTCCCTGCGGATGAAAACCTCGAAAGAAGAGCCCCATCGTCGCTGCGTTACCGACTCTCGTGCCAATCTCATACCCAGCCGTCATCGCTTGGACTAAGGTGCGACCCGCACGCTGACGAGTTTGCTCTGCCAGTGCGACCACAACAGGTGTCGCGATCGAACCTGCATGCAAGATCGACTCTTTATGAATGTCGTCTAGCTCGAACGCATGGCCAGCGGTGGCATTGACTAGCACCGCTGAGCTGACCGACGTTTTTTGTCCGTACCCAAAGATCGATGCGACCGGCTGGGCGCCCTCCTCTTGCACCATCGCCGCAACCCGTTGCGTCCACGGTAGGGTTGCACCAAATAAACAGCACCCAACGCTATCAAGAAAACTGGTGCGCATTCTCGCCACAACCTCAGACGGAATGTCCTCAAACCGAAGCTTGGCCGCAAAGGTCGCTAACTCCAGTGTCGCACCCGGCAACAACGAAACAGGATGACTATCCATACTGAGGCTCCATATCTAGGCGTCCCACGATCCCTGTCATCGCTGGCGATGCAGCAGGATAGCGTTGCATCACAAGCGGATCGTGACCAGGAATAATGTGATGATTGGATTGTGCCAACGCTTCGAGCTTGGCGTACCCTTGCAAGGCCTCCCCGACATTAAACATTGTTGTAAACGCACGGCGCTTTTCAAAATGTTCATAGTAATGGCTCGTGTCTGAGGCAAGTACGACCCAACCTCGTTGGGTCCACACGCGCACGCACTGCATGCCATGAGTATGACCACCGATGCGGTGCACGCTCAGGCCTGGTGCGAGGTCTCCTTTGCCAGAATAAAAACTCACTCGATTTTTATAGACCAAGCGCACCATGCCGACGATCTCATCGACTTCATAGCTATGGCTGAATTGCTTCTGACACATGTGGCGACCGGTGGCGTAAGACATCTCGTCGTCTTGCAGATGAAACTGCGCTAGAGGAAAACTTTCAAAGGTTCCCACGTGATCGTAATGAAGATGTGTGATGATGACGTTGTCGACTGTCGCGGCATCAATCCCCAACAGCTTGAGCCCCTCAGCGGGCGTACGCAGCAATGTTCGCCCGCGCTTTTTCGCCATCTCTGCGCTGAACCCCGTATCCACAATAAAGGTGTGCTGCGCATTACGCACCACCCAAACGTAGTAGTCCATCGCCATCGGGCCGTCATGCTCATCCCCGCCAATGAAATGGTTTCTCCGCGAAGCGTCGCGCGTTGCATATTTCACCGCAAACACTTCATACGGCGCGAAGTTCTCTTCTAACTGCTCAGCATTGTGTTTCATTGCCCCCCCAAACCACGCTATTTATTTTTGCCCTGACTCCTGAATGCCTGCGCGCTAAGCAATGCTTGTTTACCTATCTTTTTGCGCACCGCACACAAACGCCTTGTTTCTTGAATCGAATGCTAACGAGCAGATAGCTGCGGGTCAATCGAATAGAATCAAATTCTCTTTTGTTCGTGCCCCCCCCAGAGGTCTTATGACGACTCCCCAGCAGTCCCTGAAACTTTTCTCAACCATCGCGATGCGTAATGTGCTTAAAGCCATCATCCCTGAGTTCGAAAAGCGCACAGATGCGCATGTCACGATTGAGTACGGCGCAACAGCTCAATTATCAGAGCGTATTCGTGCTGGCGAGCGTGCCGATGCAATCATGGCGGTATCCAGCTCGATCGAAGAACTCATGAACGAAGGCATCTTGCAACCGGGAAGCCGCCTGGATTTTGTCAGCTCGGACGTTGCGATGGCCGTCAAACAAGGAGCCCCCGCACCGGACATCTCTACTGCGGAGGCCTTTAAGGCAACACTTTT
This sequence comes from Alcaligenaceae bacterium, assembly GCA_947445495.1. Next base: position 1,455 of record CANFEI010000228.1, on the reverse strand, counting down.
ATCCTGTCGCTCGGTCTGCTTCTCCAAACAAGGTGCAAGCGGCATGTATTTTGCCAGCCTGCTCAAGAAACTTGGCATCGAAGACGAAGTCAGGGCCAAAGCCCTCGTCCTGCCTGAGGGTCTGACTGGCGAACCTGTCGCCCGCGGCGAAATCGAACTCGCCGTGCAACAAATGAGCGAGCTTATGCAGGTTTCTGGCATTGATATCTTCGCCAAGCTGCCTCCGGCCGTGCAGCAGTCGACCATATTTTCCCTCGGCAGCTTTGCTCAGACCAAACAAGCGAAAGTCATTCAATCCCTAGCCACGTTCATGCACTCGCCAGAAGTTGGCGCGGCGTTACGCTCACAAGGCCTGGGTCCACTCCTTTAAATTCTCACGAGATCAATCATGACATCTGCGCTGCATTTTTTAACAATCGCCGAAGCGTCGCAACAAATCAAAGCGCGCACCTTATCACCGCTCGAATACGTCGATCATCTCGCGCAGCGCATTGAGGCCATCGACCCTCAAATCAACTCTTTCATTACGCCCACCTTCGAGCTTGCTCGGACACAAGCGAAGAAAGCCGAAGCAGAGATTACTGCCGGAAATTACCGTGGTCCGATGCACGGGATCCCCTTCGGTGCCAAAGATATCTACGAAACAGCCGGAATACTGACGACCGGTGGTTCTAGGATTGCTCAGCACCATATTCCAACGCATGATGCAACCACAATTACCAACATGCGCAATGCGGGTGCCGTGCTGCTTGGCAAGCTCAACACGCACGAGTTCGCACACGGCGGGCCTTCGTTTGATGTCCCCTGGCCGATTGTGCGCAACCCCTGGAATCTCGAGTACTTCAGCGGCGGTTCATCGAGTGGGTCGGGCGCCTCAGTTGCTGCGGGACTAATCCCCGGAGCACTAGGAACAGATACGGGCGGGTCTATCCGCGGCCCAGCTTCACTTTGCGGCATCGCCGGTTTTATGCCAAGCTCTGGACTCGTGAGCCGTACGGGAGTCATGCCAAACTCATTTACCCTAGACCATTGTGGACCCATGGCCTGGACCGTTAAAGATTGCGCAATCATGCTTCAAGCACTCGCGGGGTATGACCCAGCGGACGGCAACAGTTTTGTGCAAGATATTCCCGATTACAGCAAGGGCTTGGACGGGAACTTGAAAGGATTGCGGGTCGGGGTATTACGTTATGTATGGGAAGGTGATCTGCCCATGTCTGCAGATCACCAGCAGGCACTGAACAACACAGTAAAGATCCTAAAAGATTTGGGAGCGACGGTGTCAGACTGTCGCCTGCGCCCGATGCAGGAGTACATGGATGTCAAGGTCGTACTGGCGGAAACCGAGATTTTTACCACGCAACAACAGGGTCTCATTGAACGTCCCGGGGATTACGGACAAGATTTTTTGACCCGTATCTTGCCTGCGGTCATGTTTCAGTCCACTGACTTTGT
>CANFEI010000227.1 GCA_947445495.1 Alcaligenaceae bacterium | reverse complement strand
TCCAGATTACTCAGCGTCGTCAGACATCGACTCGGCGGATGCCTTACGCGCCTCATCTCGCTCGACTTGTTTCATCATGATTGAAGGCTCAGTCTGAGCAGCCTTGGTCTTGATCACAAGATGACGCAATACAGCATCGTTGTAACGGAAAGAATGTTCGAGTTCGTCCATTGTCGCCTGGCCACATTCAATGTTGAAGCACAAGTAATGCGCTTTCACTAATTTTTGAATGGGATAGGCAAGTTGACGACGACCCCAGTCTTCGGTGCGGTGAACTTTACCGCCCTGAGTCGTCACCAGCGCTTGATAGCGCTCGACCATCGCGGGCACTTGCTCGCTCTGATCCGGGTGAACAATAAAAACAATTTCATAATGGCGCATGCAATGCACTCCTGAGGATGTCCGACGCGTTGCATGAAAACAAAGCGCCGGGGGCAGCCCGCCAAGGCCAAACATTGGCTGGTCGGGCAAGAAAGTCTATTATTTTCGCGTATTTACACGTAAAACGCAAATCAGGGGATGAAGCGCGCCCGTATGCTCCGCTCAATTCCGGCGGCATCCAAACCAACGCCCGCTAACAAGGCGCCCTGCTCCCCGTGATCGATAAATCGATCTGGTAAGCCCAACTGAAGAACAGGACAGGTCAGTCCCGCCGCATTCAGAAACTCCGTCACAGCACTTCCTGCACCGCCCATGATCGCGCCCTCTTCAAGCGTGACCAAGCCACGGTGCTCTGCCGCCATCTGTCGCACAAGCTCCGCATCAAGCGGCTTGACGAAGCGCATATCCACAACCGTTAGATCCAGAGACTCAGCAACCTTTAGCGCCGCAGGTAGTAAGGTACCAAACACTAACAGGGCCAAATCCTTACCCTGACGACGAAGAATCCCGCGTCCGACGGGTACGGCATCTAAACCGGCGCTGATCGCCGCCCCCGCACCCGATCCTCTCGGATATCTCACCGAGGCCGGACCTGGATGCTGATAACAAGACGTCAGCAATAGTCGGGTCTCGTTTTCATCTGAAGGAGTGGCCACCACCATATTCGGGATGCAGCGCAGAAAGGCGATGTCATAGTTTCCAGCGTGTGTCGCGCCATCCGCCCCCACCAAGCCCGCGCGATCCAACGCAAAGGTGACGTCTAGATCCTGCAAGGCTACATCGTGGATCAACTGGTCATAGCCGCGCTGCAAAAACGTGGAGTAAATTGCCACAACCGGTTTCTGACCTTCACAGGCTAGGCCTGCAGCAAAGGTCACTGCGTGTTGCTCAGCAATGCCCACGTCAAAGTAGCGCTTGGGGAAGCGTTTTTCAAACGCCACCATGCCGCTGCCTTCGCGCATCGCAGGCGTCACGCCCGTGAGTCTTGGGTCGTGCTCGGCCATATCACACAGCCAGGTTCCAAAGACCTGTGTAAAGGTTGTTTTGGGTGCTGCTACAGGCTTTTGAATGCCGACGGCCGGATCGAATTTTCCGGGGCCGTGATAAAGAACGGGATCCGCCTCGGCCAGTTTGTAACCCTGTCCTTTTTTTGTCACGACATGTAAAAACTGCGGCCCTTTCAAGGCACGCATATTTTGTAGCGTTGGGACCAACGCGTCTAGGTCATGCCCATCAATGGGCCCAACATAGTTGAAGCCCATTTCTTCAAACAGCGTAGCGGGGGTCACCATCCCCTTCGCATGCTCCTCAAAGCGACGTGCCAACTCGAGAACAGGCGGAACATGTTGCAGCACTGCTCGCCCCATATTTTTGGCTGCGGCGTAAAACTGGCCAGACATGAGTCGTGCAAAATAACGATTCAGCGCACCGACGGGCGGCGAAATCGACATATCGTTGTCGTTCAAAATCACCAACAAATTGATATCGGGTGTGACGCCAGCGTTATTCATGGCTTCAAACGCCATACCAGCCGACATCGCACCATCTCCGATGACTGCAATATGCTGGCGCGACACCCCAGCATTCCGAGACGCGACCGCCATGCCAAGTGCAGCGGAGATCGAGGTCGACGAATGCGCGGTACCAAATGCGTCGTGCTCAGACTCGCTACGCTTTGGAAAACCAGAGATGCCGCCAAGCTGACGTAAACCACTCATCTGCTCTTTGCGACCCGTCAAAATCTTATGCGGATAGGACTGATGGCCAACGTCCCAGATGATGCGGTCATGCGGTGTGTCGTAAACATAGTGCAAAGCGACCGTTAGCTCCACCGTTCCGAGGTTCGAGGAAAGATGTCCACCCGTGCGCGAGACCGACTGCAACACAAATCCGCGCAGCTCGTCCGCTAATTGCTTCAGGCCGCGTCGATCCAGCCCCTTCATATCGGCTGGGCTGTGAATGCTATTGAGTAAATCTGTTGGCATAGTGTTCAATTAGTGATCGCGCAACACAATAAAGTCTGCCAGTCCACCTAACAACCTGGCCGTATCACCCAACGGTGACAGCGCTTGACGAGCCGTCCGATGCAATGACGTTGCTAAGGACTGCGCGCCCTCCAGTCCCATCAAGGTCACGTACGTGGGCTTGTTTGCTGCGGCGTCCTTACCAGCCGTTTTACCAAGCACAGCCGTGTCAGTCGTCACATCCAATACGTCGTCCACCACTTGAAACGCCAAGCCAATCGCACTGGCGTATTCGTCGAGGCAGCGCTCTTGCAACGCATGCGCACCAGCCACCAGTCCGCCTAGCTTTACACTGGCCGCAAGCAATGCACCTGTTTTCAGCAAGTGCATCTGCTGCAGTTCTTGTTGCGACAAGGTTTTACCTACACTTGCCAAGTCAATGGCCTGCCCGCCTGCCATGCCCAGGCTTCCCGCCGCTTGAGCAAGCATGCGCGTCGCTTTGACCACAGTCTCAGGGGCCAAGGGCATTTGGGCTAACACGTCAAAGGCCAGCGGCTGCAGCGCATCGCCCGCCAACAACGCAGTGGCTTCGTCGTACTGCAGATGCAGGGTTGGGCGACCGCGGCGTAACATGTCATCATCCATGCACGGCAAATCGTCATGCACCAAAGAGTAGGCATGGACGAGTTCGACTGCCGCCGCAGCGCGGTCGAGCGCTTCATTCATCGCGCTGGTTGTTGTGTTGGGACGCATACAGGCATTGCCCGCTGCATAGACCAAGGCGGCCCGCACTCGCTTACCTCCGCCAAGCACGGCATAGCGCATTGCCTGGTGCAAGCGCTCAGGCATCTGATTAGGGAGCGGCAGCAAACGCTCGAGAACCTGCTCGATATGTTGCGCACGCTCAGCGAGCCAACCCGTTAAGGCGCTTTCCGTCGCTATCATGACGCTTCGCGATCCAGTCCCTCGAAGGGTTTGAGCATGCCGGCTTCTAAAACCTTGACCTGCTGCTCGGCTTGCGCCAAGCGCTCTTGGCAGATACGCGTTAAAGCAACCCCACGACGATAAGCCGCCAGGGATTCTTCGAGCGGCAACTCACCAGACT
>CANFEI010000226.1 GCA_947445495.1 Alcaligenaceae bacterium | reverse complement strand
GTGCGCACGTTATAAGATAGACCGTCTTTTTCTCTGATGCGCATCCAGAGTCGAGAGGTGTCGGAACCCCCTAACATAAAGTTTGCGAGGGAGAGTGCCGTAAAGTCAGGATCCGTATCCTGCAGTTTGAGCATACTGCCAGCGATATAGAACGCATTTGCTTTGTCCGGCGTATCGGCTTGCATTTGCGCAGGCTTGATGTCCCGGTAAGGCTCAGGCGTCCTCTTATACGCTGCGCCTGCATTCCATTTGTTCAGCGCGGTCGTAAGCGTTTGTTCCAGTTTTACGGCATCGAAGGCACCGACCGCTGAAGCTGAGGTCTGCGAGACACCAAAAAATTTCTGGTGGTAAGCGGCTAACTGCTCACGCGTGAGCCCCGCCAGTGCCGTCAATGACTCGTCGAAGGTTGGTGTGTAACGAATATCGTCCTTTGACCAAGTGTTTCCGTGGCGAGCGAGCATGCGTGAAGCAATTGCGTTGGGCTCAGTCATGGAGCTTTTGACACTTGTAGTAGTTTTGCTCACGTATTCGTCGAGCTGCTCTTGGGCGAAATTGGCTTGTTGTACAACATCAAGAACATAGCTCGTGAGTTCGTCAATGTGCTTGGCCGTCGTCGATAACTGTATGAAAAGTCCACCCCCAGCACTCGAGACCCCTACTTGGCCACCCAACGCATCGATACGGTCAGTGATTTGTTGACGGGTTTGTGTCGGAGTGCCTTTTAGCAGCAGGTCCGCGACTGCAATGGTGTTTGAACGCTGCCCCTTGAGCGAATCCACATCGCCAAACTGCAGTTGAATTACTACCTGTACGCGGTCACCGCGCGACTCTTTCGGCAAGAGGGCGAGTTGGAGTTTACCGTTTTTAAGATTGACGGTTTTGCGTTGGGTGCGGGCGTCAATGTTATTTGGGTCGGAATCGAATGCTGAGGCTTGTTTGAGGCCGACGTCGCCCGTGTAGCCTTTCAATTCCTCTTGCAGATTTGGCTTGTTAAGCTGCGGGGCACGACTTGGTTTATCGGTTGGGATGTAGACCCCCTCCGTGCGATTTGCTTGAACCAGAAGTCTGTCGGCAGCCTGCTGTACTTCCGCCAGGGTGGCCGCGCGGATACGATCGCGGCTAACAAAAAATAGGCGCCAGTCTCCGAAGGCAATCGCTTCAGTGAGTGCGGCACTGATCTTTTGTGGGTCGCTGAAACCCTGATCCCATCCCTTGAGCCATTGGTTGCGTACCCGATTAAGCTCTTCGGCGGTGAAGGGATCTTTCGCAATGCTTTCAATAGTGGTTGTCAAGGTATTGAGTGCTCGCACCTGATCCATATCAGCTTGTAAGCTTGCTCCGAACATGGCGCTACCAGGCGCTGTGCGATCCATCGTGAACCCAAACACGCCTGCGGCTAATTTGTTGGCGACCAGCGCCTTGTACAGACGACCTGAGGGCGTATCACCAATGATCATGCTGGCCAGGTCAAACGCTGCAAAGTCTTTGTGTGCGGCGGATGGAATGTGATAAATCGCCGCGACAAGAGGCGAACCACCTGTCCGACGTAACGTTACCCGACGCTCACCATCTTGCGCGGGCTCTACTGTGTATTCCGGTGGAAGCTTGCGTGTTGGTTTGGGAATTTTTCCGAACGATTGAACGATATCTTTTAATGCAGCCTCAGGATCGAATTTTCCAGTAACCACCAAGACAGCGTTGTCAGGTTGGTAGTAGGTTTTATAAAACTCACGCAGTTTGGGGATATCGACGTTTTCTACATCGGAGCGCGCACCGATCGTGGTCTTCCCGTAGTTGTGCCATTCGTAAGAGACACCTAGCATCCGCTGCATCAGAATTTTGAACGTATTGTTTTCGCCGTTCTCCATCTCATTGCGTACAACCGTCATTTCTGTATCAAGGTCTTCCCGCTTGATGCTTGCGTTGACCATGACATCGGCCTGCCACGATAAATACCAAGCTAGTGTTTGGGGGTTCGATGAAAAGCTCGCGTAATAGTTGGTGCGGTCGACCGAGGTCGTACCGTTTGCTTGCAAGCCGCGTTTGGAAAACTCCCCCAGCGCATTCGGCAAGTTGGGTGTGCCTTTGAATAACATATGCTCGAGAAGGTGGGCCATGCCCGTCTCGCCGTAGTTTTCGTGACGCGATCCAACCAAATAAGTCATGTTGACGGTGGTGCTCGGTTTGGAGTCGTCCGGCGCCAGCAAGATGCGCAGGCCGTTTGCCTCCAAGCGGTATTCCGTGACGCCCTCAACCGATTGCAAGGCCGTCACGCCTGGGGGCGGAGTAACAGCCCAGCCAGGCGAACTGAATAGAATAAGAGCCACTCCGACAAAAATATTTTTTAGGGCGCCAAAGAGCTGCAACATACGGATATTCCTAAGAGGGGGTCGGAACCGGTTGGAGTGTCCGGTTTGCAATAGGTTCACTTCGAAAGTAGTCTCATCGCCTGTTCGATGCCTGATACCGTGACGGGGAACATCTTGTCTTGCACGATATTACGAATGAGTGCGATGGACTGGCGATATTGCCAAGAGGCTTGAGGTTCGGGGTTTAACCACACGGATTTCGGCCACGCGTTCACCATACGTTGCAACCATTCCGCACCGGGTTCTTTGTTGTAGTGCTCGACTGAGCCGCCTGGTTGCAGGATCTCATAGGGGCTCATGGTGGCGTCCCCTACAAAAATCAAACGCCAGTCGCCGTTGAATTTACGCAACACGTCCCAGGTTTCGAAGCGTTCCATTTGACGGCGTCGATTGGATTTCCATAGGTGCTCATAGGGGCAGTTATGGAAGTAGTACACCTCTAGGTTGCGAAACTCACTGCTCGCAGCCGAAAACAGCTCTTCCACGCGAGCGATATGGTCATCCATACTTCCGCCTACATCCAGCAGCATCAACACTTTTACGTTGTTGTGGCGTTCCGCTACCATTTTGATGTCTAGGTAGCCGGCGTTACGCGCGGTGCTGGCGATGGTGTCGCCTAAATCCAACTCAAAGTCGGACCCTTCCCGCGCAAAGCGGCGCAGGCGACGCAGTGCGACTTTAAAGTTGCGTGTGCCGAGTTCAATGGAGTCGTCATAGTCGCGAAAATTGCGTTCGTCCCAGACTTTGATGGCAGAGCGCCCGCCGCCCGAGCCTCCTACGCGGATGCCCTCCGGATTGACGCCGCCATTGCCAAAGGGTGAGGTGCCGCCAGTGCCGATCCACTTATTGCCACCTTCGTGACGGGCCTTTTGCTCTTCGAGGCGTTCTTTGAACATCTCCATGAGCTTGTCCCAGCCGTGTTTCTCTAGTTTTGCTTTCTGTTCTGGCGTCAGATTTTTTTCCAGCTTACTGATGAGCCAATCCAGCGGGATTTTTTTACCCGGCGGCAGTTTTTGTTCCAGGCTGCGGTAATACGTCGCAAACGCGCGATCAAAACGGTCGAATAAGGTTTCATCCTTGATCAGCGTCGTG
>CANFEI010000225.1 GCA_947445495.1 Alcaligenaceae bacterium | reverse complement strand
CCCGCACATTATGAAAGTTGCGTATTCAACTTTGGAGATCACTGATATGCCACAGCCTACTCAATACCAAGGACAACTCAATAAACTACGGCGACTCGCTCTCGCCGTGGCCAGCGCTGCACTAGCGTCAGTCACCTGTCTAAGCGCCCATGCTCAGACCACAGAGAGTTACCCCAGCCGCCCGATCAAGATGGTGGTTCCGTTCCCAGCGGGTGGCCCAGCCGACATCGTTGGACGCCTGTATGCGCTGCATCTCAATAAACTGTCTGGCCAACCTATCGTCGTAGAGAACCTTGTGGGTGCCGCTGGCTCGATCGGTACGAATAACGTCGCGCGTGCCGAGCCCAATGGCTACACCATCCTGTTTGGCACCACCAGCACGATGGCGATCAACGAGGTTCTTATGAAGAATCTGCCTTATAACTTTCAAAGAGACTTCGCGCAGATCGGGCTAATCGCCAACGCTCCGCACGTCATGGTGGTCAGCCCAAAGGTTCAAGCAAAAAACTTTGCTGAATTCGTTGCCTTGGCTAAGGCTAATCCTGGCTCGCTCAAATTCGGATCAGCCGGTGTGGGATCCATCGTCCAAATGGGGTCTGAGATCGTTAAGGTTGGCGCAAATATCGATTTAATGCATGTGCCCTATAAAGGCGGCGGTCCTGCGACGCTGGCGCTGCTCTCAGGCGAAATCGACATGACCGTCAATGACCTCACGACACTCAAGGGCAACATCGATGGTGGGAAAGTGCGTGCGATTGCTGTGGCCAACAAGACGCGTCTCAAACCTCTGCCTGATGTCCCCACCTTCGCCGAACTAGGCTATCCACAAATTATGTCGAGCACCTGGTGGGGCATTGCCGTTCCCGTCAAGACACCTAGCGACATCCAAAAGAAGCTGCAGGGCTGGAATGACCAAATTATTCGGAATCCAGAATACGTGAGCAAGCTCGCAGAGATGGCGATTGATCCGATCCTCATGACGCCAGCCGAAGCAGCAGCTTTCATCGTCGCAGAAACCGCGAAGTGGCGCGACATCGCCGCTAAAGCGAAGATCGAGCTGAACTAATGCGTGTCTTGATTGCCGGTGGGCAAGGCTTTGTAGGACTCAATATCGCTGAGCAACTGCTTGTGAGAGGGCATGCGGTTGCACTCTTTGGTCCTGACAGCGCGCCGACCGCCTTTAAGGAGACATTAAAGGCGTTGCCCGGCGAACTCATCGTCATGGATGGCGATGTTTCTCGTGCCGATGACCTCGAGCACGCCTTCGCAGCATTCACGCCTGATCGTATCGTGAATGCTGCGGCCATCACAGCCGGCCTTGATCGCGAAAAGTCCGCAGCACGTCGAATTTTTGAGGTCAACTTGCTGGGAACGATCGAGGTGCTTGAAGCCTGCATTCGGCACAAAATTCCCAGATTAGTGCAACTTAGTACGGGTTCGGTATTTGGCGAGCAAGGTCGCAGTAGCGCTTGGCTCGACGAAGGCACGAGTCCTGCTCTACCCGAATCCCTGTACGGTATCAGCAAGTTCGCGGCCGAGCGTACATGCATTCGCTATGCAACAAAGCGGGGTGTGGACGTAACCGCTCTGAGACTAGGAACAGTCTTCGGACGTTGGGAATACGATACGGGCTTGCGCGATACGCTTAGCATCCCCTTACAACTGCTTAGGTCTGCGCAAGCGGGCCAAGCGGCAGTGCTGCAAAGAGAGTGCGCAGATGACTGGGTCTACTCGATAGATGTAGCGTTTGGCGTCTTGTCTGTGCTGAGCAGCCAATTCAGACCCAAGCCGCTCTACCATTTGTCCGCAGGACTGCGTTGGGACGTCGCCGATTGGTGCCAGCGGATGTGCGCAGCGTTTCCAGGGTTTACCTATGCGCTCGTCGACGATCCTGCGCTATGCACCATAGGGCGCACCTCTAGCCCCAGCCGCTCTCCCATGAGTATTGAGCGCATCCAATCAGACTTTGGTTACAAACCAAAATATCTGACTGAGGCTGCATGGATCGACTTCCTTTGGTGGGGGGAGAATTACATTTGATCGGACGTCATCCCTTTAATTTGTGCAAAAGGCTCCTTCCATGAGTAAGCTCTGGCAACTCACAGCAAGCGATATCGCTGCACGAACAAACAACAAAACGGTCAGCGCAACAGAAGTTGCACGTAGCGCGTTAGAGCGACTCCATCAGATCAACCCAAAGTTAAACGCGGTCGTACAACACAACGATCAATGGACGCTTGAACAAGCGCAGATTGTTGATCAGCGTATCGCGAACAGAGAAAAGCTCCCCTTGGCTGGCGTGCCAATCACAGTCAAGGACAACATCTGGGTAAAAGGACAGACGATTACCCAAGGATCTCTTCTATTCAAAGATTTTGTCGCGCCTCAGGATGCATGGGCCGTGGCGAGACTCAAAGAACTAGGTGCCGTGATAATCGGCATCACAAACTGTTCAGAGTTTGCATGTAAGGGGATCTCTAACAATTTGGTGTACGGCAAAACTCGCTCGCCATGGGATCTGGAGCGCACGCCGGGCGGATCCTCCGGAGGCGCGGTCAGTGCCGTGGCGGCCGGCATCGGCGCACTCGCTCTGGGTACCGATGCCGGCGGCTCGATTCGTCGCCCTGCCGCACACTGCGGGCTCGTAGGAATGAAGCCCACGTTCGGTCTCGTGCCTTGTGGTCCCGGGTTCGACGAACCGAATTTCGGACTGTCGGTCAACGGACAAATTGCAAGAACTGTTGACGATGCAGCCCTCATGTGGAGGCACCTGGTGCAATTCAAACATAGCGACTGGGGCTCACAACTGCACCACAGTGCCGAGGGTCAGACCCAGCTCAGCCAAGCCCCTTCAAGAAAATTACGAATAGCTTATAGCCATAATCTAGGTTGCAATTTTGCGATCGACGAGGATGTCAGAGCAGTCGTAGAGCGCGCAGTCAACGCCCTTGAAAAAGATGGCTATCAAGTGGAGTTGGCAGCCCCAGTATGGCCACAAGGTGTGTATACCTACCCGTTACTCAAACTCCAGCAAGCAGGCTTAGCTGCGCTACACGGCAAAGCCTATGACGCCGATCCTTCACAAATCGATCCGGACATTGCCGCACAAATCGTCTTAGGCAGAACCTACTCAGCCGTCGACATTGCCGACGTACTGATTCTGCGTGAGCATATCTATGCAGCGTATGCGAAGTTTTTTGAACAATTTGATGTGCTACTTTGCCCCACTACACCCACAGTCTCTTGGTCCGTCAATGAGCTTGGGCCAAAAGTCATTGGCGGGCGCGAGGCAGGCCCCCGAGGCCATGCGGTCTACACCCCGCTCTTTAACTACAGCCAGGCACCTGCGTGCACCGTGCCGGTCGGACTGGCACGCGGACTTCCTGCAGGACTACAAATCGTTGGGTCGCGCTACCAAGATTTACTCGTCCTGCAGATGGCCAAGCATTTCGAGCGCTTGT
>CANFEI010000224.1 GCA_947445495.1 Alcaligenaceae bacterium | reverse complement strand
CAGTACCGTTAAAATGCCGGGAATAAACCCTGCCATAAATAACTCGGGTATGGGTGTTTCGGTCGCGATGGAGTACAGCACCATAATGGTCGACGGAGGGATCAACACCCCCAGCGTGCCACCCGTTGCAACGCAAGCGCCTGCGAGGGATTTTGAATAGCCGGCTTTTAATAGCTCAGGAATAGCCACTCTTGAAATCGTCGCGGCGGTTGCGATTGAAGACCCTGAGACCGTCGCAAAGGCTGCACATGCCACGATAGCGGAGATGGCGAGACCACCTGGAATATGCCCCAGCCAAACGGTTGCTGCGCGAAATCCTTTCTCAGAGATGCCGGCTGAAAACGCCATGTGTCCCATGAAAAGAAATAAGGGGATCACAATGAACGCAAACTCTGCCGATATCGAATACGGTAGCGTCCCCAGCAAATAGTCGGCTGCGCCCCATCCTTGCACTGCCAAAATGCCAAGTAGCCCACAAGTAAGTAAAGACGCAGCAATCGGCAAACCCAGTGCCAACAAAACAAATAGCCCACTCACTAACCAAAACCCGTGTTCTGCAGGACTCATAATGTTTGCTGCCTGACGGTTTGTGCAAGTTCGATAGCTTGGTCTGGAGCGAATGGATGTTTTCCATTTAGCAACAGATCAAGGCCAGATACTACGCTTTGGAAGGTCAGCACGCTAAGACCCATGGCGATCATGAAACGATGTGGCCACAACGAAATTTCAACCAAACCAATCGAGACCTCGTCGCGGTTAAATGAAAATATTGCAGCACGCCATGTAAACCAGCAAAGCAAGCCCAAGACTATTATTTGTAACAACAACAACATGCCACTGATGAACAGATTGAGTTTCATCGGCATTAAGTCTGTAATGATAGAGACACGAAAATTCTCTCGTTCGCTTTGCGTCGATGGCAAGCCAAAATAAATCATTGCAAGCAGCAAAAGGGTGCATAGCTCAAGCACCCCCCAGACTGCGATCCCTGCAGTTCCCCGCAGCAAGGCATCCAACGTGACCCCGAGCATCATGACGATCGTCAGCAAACCGGTTACGCCAGCCATGGCCGACGCGAGTGCCCGAGAGGCCGTAATTAACTTCTGGAACGCATTTCTAACTGTCATTTTTTGCGCGCTAAAAAACGATCGATACCCGTGACATATGGGTATTCTTTCTCATATTTGCGTACCAAAGCTGTGTACGAGGCTAATAGTGCTGTGCCATCTGCACCGACGCGCGCGACTTGAGCGTTGTATTTTTTAACGATTATGTCGTTTGTCGCTTCACGCCATCTTTTTTCTTCGGCGGGGTCCATCGCAACGACTTGAACTTTTTTAGCCTTGAGCAAAATATCAACAGACTCGTCTACCTCTTTACCTTGCTCAGTCGCATAAAACTTCAAGGCGTTATTGGCTGAACTTGTAAATATCTCCTGGAGATCTTTGGGCATTGCGTTCCACTTATCCAGATTGATTGAGGTGATAACTGTGGCAAATATTCCCATGCGTGCGGCAGGAGACAGATAGTTAACCATTTCTGGGAGCCCGTCCTTGACACCTTGCTCGAAAGGTGTCGTGGAGATGGCATCGACCCCACCTCTTGTTAGCAAATCGATCGCGTCAGTGTAGGGAACTGTTACCGCTGTTGCACCAAGAGCAACGAGCGCATCTGCAGGCCCGAGCAATGTACGAATACGCATGCCTTTAAGGTCTGCGGCCGTTGTGACTTTTTTCATACTCCACAGCACATTCTCGGCTGCTGGAATTGTCAGGAGAACATGAACATTGTTGCGCTGAAATTCTTTTTGGACCTCAGGCGTACTGTTGTACCAGTCGCGAAACGCGTAGCTCGCGGCCTGCACATTTTCTGTGACAAAGGGCAGCGTAACTCCTGCCAAGGGATACTCGCGAGGATTAAAAGCTGCAGGTACCGTAAAGCCAATATCCACTGCGCCACGACTTAACCCTGGATACACGTCGGATGCTTTGAGTAACACGCCACCATAATAGTATTCAAAAGTCACGCGACCGTTTGTACGCTTAGTGACTTCGTCGAAATAGTGTTGCTGTACTTTGCTAAAAAGAGAGGTGACTGGATAGTTCGAGGCCACCTTTAACTTCATTGTTGGCTGGGCTGAAACAGTGAACGCAGCGATCGATAGACCGACGGTAAGCAAGATGGATTGAATTAGGGAAACAGGTCTCATGGTTTGGTTCTCCAAAGTTATAGGAATTGTCTTGGAACGGATTTAATCTAATGCAAAAATCAATCGTCGGTCAAGGTCTATCTTTTGAGACTTGCTAATAACTGTCTTAAAGGTCAAGCTTAGGAAACCAGCGCAGGGCGTTGAAGGTGATGCGCTGTGACTTTCTGAAAAGCATGACCCAGCTGCAATATTGCAGCTTCACCAAAGGCAGGACCCGCGAGCTCCATCGACCATGGCAGGCCTTCCGCCGAAAATCCGCATGGTAGTGCAAGACTTGGAACTCCAGCGGCCGCGTACACGCAGGTAAATTTCGGAATCGCGCGAATCGCTTGGGCAAACTCTAAGTCTGCCCTTAAAGGAGGCAGTAGGGGCGTGGTGGGACACAACATCGCGTCAACCTGGGTGAATAAGCCAGAAAGGCGGTGTCGCCAGGCCTCAGTCCAGCGCAGCGCTTGGGCGTAATCTGGGCCGCTTAAACGACCTCCGATGGCAAGGCGCATTTGGATATCCGCGCCATAGTCGTCCGGCCGTTGAGCGAGTTGTTCTCGATGCTTCTCGAAAGCGTCAGCCAAAATTAATCCAAAACCTAACATCTCTTGTGCGCGATCGACATCCCCTAAGTCTAGTTCAACGATCTCGACACCCAAGCTTTTGAAAACGTCTAACGCACGCTCAATTGCCGCTTGTAATTCCGTAGATATATGATCAAAGTACCAACGGCGCATGAAACCAATGCGCTTGCCGCGAACGCTGTCATTTAACGCACTCAACGCATCCGCTACGGGCCGGTCGATTGACATGGGATCTGAGGGGTCATAGCCCGCAATCACCTGAAAAACGCGAGCGACATCTGATACGGATTTACCTAGAGGGCCAAGAACGTCGAACGGGGGGCTGACGCCGACACTACCCGAGCAGGATATTCTTCCCACAGAAGGCCGCAAACCAGCTAGGCCGTTAAACGCGGAGGGAATCCTGATCGACCCTGCCGTGTCACTACCAATTGAGACAGTGCACATTTCGGCCGCGACAGAGGCTCCCGAACCGCCACTCGAGCCTCCTGGTATGCGTGAAGGATCCCATGGGTTTTTGACAGGCCCAAAATGCTTGCTTTGACTGGTCGGTCCGAACACCCATTCGTGTAAGTTGGATTTGCCAATAATGATGGCACCCGCTTCAAGGAGACGGTCCGTGATGAAGGCGTTGTGCTGAGCGAAATTATCTTTCAGGATGACGGAGGCGGCGGTCGTTACGCATCCGGCTAAGTCGATATTATCT
>CANFEI010000223.1 GCA_947445495.1 Alcaligenaceae bacterium | reverse complement strand
GGTGATGATTGATGGATTGGTCAGATGCCATCGCAGCCGCAACACCCCGCCTGCCACCGAGGTTCCAGTGATCGTCAGCCGACACGCGTAGAGATCTAGGTAATTCGAAAGCCGTTATCTTGCGCGGCGGACTGTACCGTTTTGTTTAGCAACGCGGTATCGCAGGACTGAATACGGTAGAGTAAATCACCGGGTTGGACGGCACTTCCAACCGGTTTGATGATGTCGACGCCCGCCAGTTTGTCAGCTGGTGCACCAGCCATGCGGGCCAGTCCAGAGATCACGAATCCGTCTATTTGCCGCACGGTGCCGGCTTGTGTTGCATGGACAGGGTGTTTAAGAATGCCAGAAAGATCTGGCCAGTCTTGCGGCCCTTGTGCCTGAATGATGTCTTCCATTGCGCGCCGAGCTGCACCCGAGCGCAACAACTGTTGCGCAACGTCTGCGCCTCTTTCCACCGATCCGACGGTAGGATCCATCGCAAGAATCTGACTGGCAAAGAAAAGCGATTTTTCTAATAGATCACGAGGTGCGTCTGGGTGTTGTTCTAGAACTTGCAGTACATCGCGAACTTCTAAAGAAGGGCCGATACCGCGTCCGATCGGAGATTCGCCACTTGTCGCGAAGGCCTTAACAACCAGGCCCAGCTCACGGCCCACCATCTCAAATAGCTGAGCCAACGCGACACCGTCCTCTTTTGATTTGACCTTTCCTGCTTCCGCATAGGGAATGTCAATCACGACATGGGTCGCACCGGCAGAGTATTTCTTGGAGAGAATCGATGCGACAGACCACCTGCGTGTATCGAGCCCGAGAGGGCGGGTAATGGCATTCATCGCATCATCCAGTACCGAGTGATTCAGTTTCCCATTCCACGCGATGCATGCGTTGGCTTTGGCAACGCACTGTTTGAGTTCTGTGGGCGTGAGATCTACTTTCGCGATCACCTCCATGGCGTCCGCTGTGCCAGCCGCTGAGGTGATTGCACGCGAGGATGTCTTGGGGATCATCAGACCGTGTGCGGCAACGATCGGGATCACCACCATTGTGACGCGGCTGCCCGGAAGTCCGCCGAGAGAGTGTTTGTCAACCACCATGGGTCGACCCCAGTCGATGCGCGGCAGAATCTTGGTGCGCGCTTTTGCGATCGCAATCATTTCCTCATCAGATAGCTGCAAGGTGCATGCGATAAGAAAAGCCTGTAACTCGACTTCGCTCGTTTGATTCGCGAGAATTGTTTCGATCGCCGTCTGATACTCGACTGGCGTTAGGGCGTTACCCGCAATCTTCTTGAAGAGGATTCGACTGGCTGGTGGGGCGCTGTCAGTGTGTGTCAGCAGGCAAGCTAATAGTCTTGCGGTGCCGATTCCAATAGTTTGGTCATTGACAACCTTGAGGAGTGCGACCCCTTCTGGGTAGGGTTCTACAGTGCGCTGTAGTCTCTTGGCGATATCGTCTGCGCTTTCGCGTCCGCGTGCGCTGAGTCTCGCCTGCAACACGTGAGCAGGCGCATTTACTTCAATCACAACTAAGTTCGGAACGAGTGTATTGAGAGCCGCGATCATGCTGCGTGAGCCATTCGCAATGACATGTTGCCCAGAGTTCAGCGCATTCAGCAGCTCGATGGGCAGACCGTAATGCAGTCCATGTGCCTGCCAAGTGATTAAGAATTTTCCGGCTGCGCTTAGCTCTTGAAACTCCGACACGGTACAAGCGGTATGCGCTTCTCCGGGTGAGCCTTCCGGGCGCGTAATCGTGCGTTTCGCAAAGATGAAGCGTGCGGGGTCGAGCGACGCACGCACCCCATCGAGCAGGCTGTCTTTACCTGCTCCGCTAGGACCGACAACGAAAAAGAAGCTGCCCGCTGTCATGCTCTGTATTTACTCGTCTAGCCCAATGTCGACGGCTGGAGCCGCTTGTGTAATCTTGCTGGTCGAGATGTAGTCGACGCCTGTCATGGCGATCGCATGAATGGTGTCGATACGAATGCCACCGGATGCTTCGATTTTGGCGCGTCCGTTTACTAACTTGACGGCTTTGGCCATTTCTTCGACAGACATGTTGTCTAGCATGATGACATCGACCTGCGCATCGAGCGACTCTTGCACTTGTTCAAGGCGATCGCATTCGACTTCGATTTTTGTAAGAATGGGCAGACGTTCGCGGACACGCTCCACAGCCTTCTTGATATTTCCGGCGATGGCGATGTGATTGTCTTTGAGCATCACGCCGTTATCGAGCCCGAGTCGGTGATTCAGGCCACCGCCGCACGTCACGGCATGCTTCTCGAGCATACGCAGCCCGGGGGTTGTTTTGCGCGTATCGATTAGTTTTGCTTTGGTGCCTGCCATCGCGGCGCAATAGCGTGCAGTTTCTGTCGCAATCCCACAGAGCATTTGAAGGATATTCAGGGCTGGGCGTTCGGCCGTGACGATGCTACGGGCCGGACCCGAGATCGTCATAATGCGTTTACCTTTTTCCACGCGCTCGCCATCTTTGACGAGTTTGGTGGTGGTCAAGCGCGAGTCATATTTTGTGAAAATACGGGCGGCTACGTCGATGCCAGCGATAAACATCGGTTCGCGTGCATTCATGTGAAAAGTACTGATCGCATCTTCGTCGATCATGAGCTGAGCGGTGAGGTCGCACGAGCCAATGTCTTCGGTCAACCAAAGGTCAATGAGGCGCTCAATCTGATAGTGATCGTACATGAGGATACCTTTGTGTAAGAAGCAAGTTTTAGGTAGTGTTTTTGTGCAGTACTTTTTATGTAGCGTTCACTACATCAAGACCTCATGCTAATGCAGTTTTTTCATCCTTGCAAGGTTTTTTTGGTTGCGGGGATGGCTTGCCACAGAGCATTGGCTGCAGCCGATTGAATTTCTGACTGGCGGTATAGCCTCACCTCCAGCTCGATGTCCCAAGAAGTGTCCGCAGCATGGACTAAGCGCCCGGATGCAAGCTCCTCTTCGATCAGACCTGTTGGTAGCCAAGCAAGCCCTCGCCGCTCGAGAACCATGGTTTTAAGTACGGTTGCCAGATCCGCTGTGAACACCGTATCGACAGCGCAGTTTGTGGGCACACTCTCTCTCATGGCTCTGACAATTCTGCCTAGGCCTGAGCCTGCACTGTATGCGAGCAGGGGGACAGGCGTCTGCGAATCGGCGATCAGGCTAAACAAAGGTTTGTTACCTCCAACGTTCGGAGCAGAAACAGGAATTAAGGCCTCTGTCCCTATCGTGATGGAGGGAAAATCGAGAGTGTCAAGAGTCGAAGGAACCAACGCATGCGCGTGCGTCAACAGAAAGTGCGTTTTGCCTTGTTGCATTAACGACTCGCACCGTTGAAAGACATCGGAGACTAGTTCGATCCCTCCGAAAGCAATCTGAGATTCCATTGCTCGGAGCCATTTGGGCAGGAACGTAAAAGATAGTGCATGCGTGGAGGCGAAGCGCAGTGTGTTTGAGTGCGCCTGGGAAATTGCTTGGGCTTGCGCTGGCAAATGTTCGATATCTG